>JAGQIY010000174.1 GCA_020430865.1 Myxococcales bacterium | reverse complement strand
TGGCCAGAGTGGGTGTCGATGATGTGCGTACCGAGGTTCGTGTGCCCTGCGAGGTGGATCTGCACGATGCGCTCGTGGGGCACGTGGTGCACGAACTCGTAGGGATCGAAGCCGTGGTTGTACGCCGAGACGTAGACGTTGTTCACGTCGAACATCAGCCCGATGTCGGCACGCTCGACCACCTCGCTCACGAACTCCCACTCGGTCATCTGACTCGAGGTGTAGGCGAGGTAGCTCGAGGTGTTCTCCAGCGCGAAGCGCACCTCGAGGAAGTCCTGGATCATCCTGGCCCGCTCGACCACCCGAGCGATCGCAGCCCTCGTGTAGGGCAGGGGCAACAGATCATGGACGTTGACGCCATCCGCCGTGCCCCAGCAGAAGTGATCGCTCAGCCACGCAGGCTGAACCACACGCACCAGCTGCTTGAGCCGCTTCAGGTAGTCCATGTCCAGTTCGTCCGGTGAACCTATCCCAAGGGAAACACCGTGCTGGATCACGCGATAGCTCTCGAGCACCGCTTCCAGGTGATAGCGAGGCTTTCCTCCGGGAACCATGAAGTTCTCCGAGATGATCTCGAAGAAGTCGACCGCGGGTCGCGTCTCGAGGATCTCGCGGTAGTGGGGTACGCGGAGGCCGATCCCGACGCCGTGATCCGGAACACCGAGACGAGGTTGGTTCGAAGAATCGCTCATGGCTGACTGCTTGCTGACTGGAGATGCCGTTCTCGGATGGCGACGATCAGGAGGCTCTACGTAAACGAGGGGCGATCCGCTTGGATCGCCCCTCGCTTGGATCACGGGGCGCCCGAGAGCACCTCATGATGCAGTCCAATCACTTGGGACAGTGCGCGTTGCAGCCGCCTTGGCCCTTGCACTCGTTCTTGCCGGCGCACTCGTTCGCGTCGGTCTTGCAGCTGCCCTTGCCCTTGCATTCGTTCATGCCCTTGCAGCAGGCCTTCGCGCCAGCAGCGGCGGCGGGATCCGGCGCAGCCGCATCAGGCGCGTTGCCACCACAGGCAACGATGGTTCCCAGGAGCAGCCCAGCGGAGGCTGCGGTCGCGATAGCGGTTCCAAGCTTCATTTCAATCTCACTCCTGTTTGATTGCCGACACGGACAAGACGTTTGGCGAACGGGATGTCCGCCTCCCCCGGAGCCGCCGACCGTGCTGTCAGCGCTCTGGTCACCCCCCTACGGTGTGGGCGAGTCATGGTTTCAGATCCCCGAAATGCGTTCAACAAATCCCGTGAAACAACGGGCAATTGGCTGCAGTAGGCGTCGAAGCGTAACCGCGCCGACGCGTTCCCACCTGCCAGGGGAGCCGTTGCCCATTCAGCGGCTCTCGTCGCTTACGAGCCAAGCCGTGAATTGGATCTGTGCCGAGGCGTCAGCCTGAGCGCTCGTGGGTCCGAGGGCGCTGCTAGGATGACGTCATGCAGGAGCCCATCGCGATCCCCGGCGCAGCGTCCCTGGCCTGGACACAGCCCTCCCCAGCGTCAGCGTTCACCGCTCGCAGAAGGCGTCTCGCCGAGTGTCTGAGCCCGAGCTGGGACAAGCCGGTGTGGTTGGTCGCGGGGTACTCTCGCCCCCGCAACTTCCCCCACAACCGCTACCGGTTCCGGGCCGAGAGTCACTTCCTGTACCTCGTCGGGCGGCACCTCGAGGGTGCCGTGCTCGTGCTCTCGGCCGGAGAGTGGACGCTGTACGCACGCCCGGCGGATCCAGGCGATGCGCTCTGGACCGGACCCGTGCCGAGCCTCGACGATCTGGCGATGGAGCTGGAGCTACCCGTGCGCCCGTTGGATGAACTCGTGGGCGCGCCCGCGGTGGTGCTGGTGCCACCACAGGACGCCGACACGGCGGTCTGGCTCGCAGAGAAGCTGGACCGCGACGTGATCGCTGGAGGCGGAGACCAGCTGGACGACGCGGCCGCCATGCTGGGTGATGCGCTGATCGAGGTGCGCCTGCGACACGACGAAGCCGCCATCGCGCAGCTGCGCCAGGCGGCGATCGTCACCGAGCGGGCGCACCGGGCCGGCATGGCGGCGACGCGGCTTGGTATCCGCGAGGCAGTGGTCCGTGCGGCGATGGAGCAGCCGATCATCGCCGCCGGTATGTGCCCCAGCTACAACTCGATCGTCACGGTGCACGGCGAGGTGTTGCACAACGAACGCCATCACCACCTGCTCGGTGAGCGCGATCTGCTGCTGGCAGACGTCGGCGCCGAGACCGAGGAAGGCTGGGCAGGGGATGTCACGCGCACCTGGCCGGTGAGCGGTCGCTTCAGCGCGACGCAGCGCGCGATGTACGAGGTGGTGCTGGCCACGGAGCAGTCGGCCATCGAGCAGGTGGCGCCGGGCGTCCGCTACCTGGAGGTGCATCGTCACGCTGGCTACATGCTGCTCGAGGGGCTCGCGGCGCTGAGCATCGTGAAGGCGGACCCGCGAGAGTGCTATGAGCTGGGTCTGGCGGGGCTCTTTTTTCCGCACGGAGTGGGGCACCTGCTCGGCCTCGACGTTCACGACATGGAAGATCTCGGGGATCGAGCCGGCTACGCCCGTGGTCGCTCACGACCGCCGGGCGCGGGAGATCGCTTCTTGCGTCTGGATCGCGATCTCGAGCCGGGTATGGCCGTGACCATCGAGCCCGGCTTCTATCGGATCCCCGGGCTCGGTGAACGCGAAGCGGCGGGCCAGCTCGCGAAGCTGGTCAACTGGGAAGAGCTCGCGAAGTACAGCGACGTGCGCGGGATCCGCATCGAGGACGTCGTCCTGGTCACCTCCAGCGGTCACGAGGTGCTCACTCGAGGCATCCCGAAGTCGGTGAGCGAGGTGGAGGCAGCGATCCGAAGCTAGGCCAGCGCGCGGCCGAGGTCGGCCTCCGCCTGCCACACGGCCTCGTGCCACTCTTCAGGCACCGGAGCGACCAGCTCGGCGACTCGGGTTGGGCTGGCCCCCTCCAGGATCGCCTCCCTCGCCGCGCTCGAACCCGTGAGCAGATCGAAGGCGGGGATCGCCGTCTCGAACTCGTAGGGGTCGGTGCTGAACTGGAACTGGTCCGGCGCGAGGCTGCGCGCCAGGTTGATCAGCGTGAGGTAAGTCGTTACCGGGCGGAAAGTACGCTCGTCGGTGACGTGGAGCATCACGCCGCCGCACAGCTCACCCGCGAACTTGTCGAAGCTCGGCTTGAAGCCGACGGGGCGAGCGATGACTCCGGGCAAGACGGCGTCACGCAGCGCGTGGGCGAGCTTCTCTCCATCGATGAAGGGCGCGCCGATGGTCAGGAACGGCAGCGTGGTGCCACGCCCCTCCGAGAGGTTCGTGCCTTCGAGGAGGCATCCGCCGGGATACACCAGCGCGGTCTCGGCGCTGGGCATGTTGGGGGAGGGCGGAATGAAGGGGCGCCCCCAGGAACGCGCCGTCTTGTGCCGCTCCCAGCCGCGCACCGGCACCACGCTCGCGGCGCCGTCGGGGCCGACGTCGGCGCCATCCTGGAGCAGATAGCGCACGACGATCTCGCCCAGCGTCAGGCTGTGGCGGATCGGGAGCGGCTCGAGTCCCACGAAGGACAAGTAGCCTTCGGCCTGTGGCGCCCCCTCGAGCAGCGCTGGATCCCCGCTGATCGGATTGGGGCGATCGAGCACCAAGCTGTGCACCCCCGCCGCGCGGGCCGCGCGGGCCGCGAGCAACGCGGTCCAGACGTAGGTGTAGTAGCGGCTGCCGACGTCACACAGATCGATCAACAACACATCGATGCCGCTGAGCTGATCGGCGCTGGGGGAGAGGGACTCCTTGGTGTCGCCGTAGAGGCTGATCGAGCGCAGAGACCACTCGCTGTCGTTGCCGTCGGGGCTCGGCACCGCTTCCTGCGCCTGAGCCGCGCCGTCGAGTCCGTGCTCGGGAGTGAACAGGATCCGAGGGTGAACGCCGAGCTCCTCCAGCGCCTCGAGGCTGGTGTAGCCTCGGCGGTCGGTGGCGGCGGAGTGGGTCAGCACCGCCACGCGGGAACTCCGAAGGCGCCGGCGCGTAGCCGAGAACTGCCCCGTCGCGATCTGATCGAGTCCTACGAGCATGGCGTGCTTCCTATCAGATCCCGCGCCAGGCCGGTCGCGAATAGACCATGGAGTCGGCACACTTACGCCGGGTCGACGAGGGCGACTAGGAACTTCTTGCGTGCCTGATTCTGCGCCGGTAGCATTTTTTGCACAGTGCGCCGAGTGCTCGTAGTCGATGATGAAGAAAACCTGCGCCTCGTGCTGCGCACGCTGCTCAAGCGCAATGGCTACGAGGTGGAGACGGCAGGCGACGGCGAGGAAGCGCTTGGCCTGGTCGACTCGTTCGGGCCCGACGTCGTGCTCACCGACGTGCGCATGCCCAAGCTAGACGGTCTCGATCTCCTCAGCACCCTCAAGGCCAAGGGGCACGAGGCCACGGTGATCGTGATGAGCGCCTACGGCAACATGGACCTCGCGCTCGAGGCCATGCAGCAGGGCGCCTACGACTACATCCAGAAGCCGTTCAAGCCCGAAGAGGTGGTGCTCACGCTCAAGAAAGCTGAAGAGCGCGAGCTGTTGCGACGTGAGAATCGCGCGCTCCGCGAGGAGATGCGCAAGGAGCACCGCTTCGAGGACATCCTGGCCAAGAGCGCCGAGATGGAGCGCATCTTCCGCACCATCACCAAGATCGCCGACTACAAGACGACGGTGCTGATCACCGGCGAGAGCGGCGTCGGCAAGGAGCTCGTTGCGCGCGCCTTGCATCGGCGCAGCAGCCGCTCGGGCAAGCCCTTCGTCGCCGTCAACTGCGGGGCGATCCCCGAGAACCTGCTGGAGAGCGAGCTCTTCGGCCACAAGAAGGGCGCCTTCACGGACGCCAGCAGCGATCGGCGCGGGCTCTTCGAGGAGGCTCACGAAGGCACGCTGTTCCTCGACGAGATCGGCGAGCTACCTCTCGGCCTGCAGGTGAAGCTCTTGCGGGTGCTGGAAGAGGAGACCATCCGCCGTGTTGGTGACAGCCGCGACACCCAGATCGACGTGCGCATCGTCGCGGCCACGCACCGTGATCTGATGAAGGAGACGCAGGCCGGCCGCTTCCGCGAAGACCTGTTCTATCGACTCAACGTCTTGCCAATCCACGTGCCGCCGCTGCGCGAGCGCCGCGAGGACATCCAGCTGTTGATCGAGCACTTCATCAGCCGCAACAACACCCGCCTCGGCACCAGCATCCGCGGGCTGGACACCGAGGCCAGGCGCTTGCTCTACGAATACGGCTGGCCTGGCAACGTGCGTGAGCTGGAGAACACCATCGAGCGTGCGATGGTGCTCTCGGAGGGCCAGCAGATCATCGCCGCTGACCTGCCAGAGCGCGTGCGCGAGGCCCGAGACCCCATCCAGCTCCAGCTGCAGAGCGGCGAGCTCAGCGTGAAGAAGACCACGCGCATCATCGAAGAGATCCTGATTCGACGGGCGCTCCAGAAGACCAAGGGCAACCGCACTCGCGCTGCGGAAATCCTGGAGATCAGCCATCGCGCCCTGCTCTACAAGATCAAGGACTACCAGATCACGGACCTCTGAGCGCGACCACCCGAGCCACTTCGACCCCCAGGTCAGCGCATCCTTTGCCGGGTTTTTCGGGGGTGAGACGCTCCGCAGCTGCCGCCATCCGCCTCAGCGCGCCAGGCGCGCGGGTCGGCATTGTTGCGGCCCCGAGGCGCCTGGTATGTTCCCGCCATGCGAAAGTCTGCACTGTTCTTGCTCGCGGCCATCGCTGTTGGCTGCGGTCCCAGCTATGGCCCCCAGGGCGTGAAGTCCCCCGAGGAGATCCTCGACGAGCAGCTCGAGGCGGACGAGGAGGCTGCGGCCAACCAGACTGACACCGGCGGTCCCACGGAGGACACCGACATGGACAAGCGGGCCCAGTGGGACCAGCACCAGTCGGAGCTCGAGCTGATCCGCGCGGCGCGCTCGGCGAAGCAGTGCGTCGGCGTGGTCACGAGCGAAGGGCCTCAGGGCAAGGCCAAGGTCACCCTGACTTTCTCTCCCGACGGAAACGTCAAGGCCTCGGACATCAACAGCCCGTTCAAGGACACGCCGCTCGGCAAGTGCATCCTCAACGCCATGGCGAACGTGGTCGTCCCGCCGTTCAGTGGTGCCGACCACGTGATCGACTGGGAGATCGATCTGGACGCCAAGGACGAGGGCGGCGAAGGCGAGTAGGCGCTGGCGTGACGAACACCGACGACCCAGCTCCTGCGCGCGCCGAGGCAGGCGCGGAGTACGACCTGATCGTCGTCGGTGGCGGACCCGCTGGTGAGAAGGGAGCGGTCCAGGCCGCGTACTTCGGCAAGCGCGTGGCGCTGGTCGAGCGCGCCGTCGACCCGGGCGGCGCCTGCGTTCACACCGGCACGCTCCCCTCCAAGACGTTGCGTGAAGCGAGCCTGTTTCTCTCGGGGCATCGCCACCGTGAACTCTATGGCATCGCGGTCGCGGTGGAGCGACGCGCGGCGGCTCCCCGGCTGGCCAGTCGCAAGGACGCCGTGCGGGCCGAAGAGGTTGCCCGCATGCGCTGGAACCTGGAGCGTCACGACGTTCGGCTGATCCACGGCTTCGGCCGCTTCGTCGGCCCCCACGAGCTTGCGGTGACGCGACCGGACGGCAGTGAGCTGCGGTTGCGCTCCAAGCATTTCCTTGTGGCAACTGGGTCGAGCCCGTATCGTCCGGCCAGCATCGATTTCCAGGATCCGGACATCGAGGACTCCGACAGCGTGCTGGAGCTGGCGCGGGTACCGGCGTCGCTCACCGTGATCGGCGCCGGCGTCATCGGCTGCGAGTACGCAACCTTGTTCGCCGAGCTGGGCGTGAAGGTGACGTTGATCGAGGCGCGCGCTCGAATCCTGGGCTTCCTCGATGATGAGCTGGTGCAGCGACTGGAGAGCGCCATGCGGAGCAAGGGCATGCAGCTGCACTTCGGGGACGGCCACGAGGCGGTGTTCCGTGACGACCGCGGAATCGTCACCCGGCTGGTCTCCGGGGTCGAAGTGATCTCCGAGCAGCTGCTGTTCGCGGCTGGTCGAGGCGGGAACACTCGCACGCTGGGGCTCGAAGCGCTGGGCATCCAGATCGACAAGCGTGGCTACGTCCAGGTCGATGGCGACTACCAGACCGCGGTGCCGAGCATCTGGGCGGCAGGGGACTGCATCGGCTTTCCGGCGCTGGCCTCCACCTCGATGGAGCAGGCGAGAGTGGCCGTTTGCCATGCGTTCGGCTTCGATTACAAGCGGGCGGTCGATGACTTGTTGCCCTACGGTATCTACACGATCCCCGAGGTTTCCGCGGTGGGACTCACCGAGGAGGCGGCAGCCGAACAGCAGCGCGAGGTAGTTGTCGGACGAGCCTTCTATCGGGACAACGCCCGGGGAAAGATCATCGGTGATCGCGAGGGAGTCGTGAAGCTGGTCTTCGACAAGGAGACGCGGAAGCTCCTCGGTTGTCACTGCCTGGGTGACCGCGCCTCCGAGCTGGTGCACATCGGCCAGATGGCGATCGCGCTCGGCGGCAGTGTCGACACCTTCATCGAGCTGGTGTTCAACTTCCCGACGCTGTCCGAGACCTTCAAGTACGCGGCCTATGATGCGCTGTCCGGCTTTGCGTGAGCGTCGGCCCGGGCGCGCTACTTCTTCGCGGTCCTTGCTCGGCTCTCGATGATCTCGAGCACGTCGCGCCCGAGCTCGATGCCGTACTGATCGTCGACTTGGACGCGCACGACCCACGGTCCAGGGCCATCGGGTTTCGGCACCTTGGCGACGTAAGCTCCGCCCTCGCGTCGCCACTCCAGCGCCAGAGGATCGATCCCCAGGGTCGCGCTCAGCTTCGGTCGAATGAAGTTCGGCACCTCGCCGCCATCGGTGTTCTCCAGGGTGACACGCACGTTGACGTCGTCCTTGGGCCAGGACGCGAGGCGGGGGGTGAGCCTGACCTTGGCTATGATTCCGCGCGGAGAGATTTTCGTGGTGAGTAGCTCGTTCGTCTGCGGTAGCCGCAGGTGGACGTAGGTGGTGCTCCCCCCCAGCAGTCCGATGGCAGCCTGGGCGTTCCTGTACGGACGTCGGGCGCCCAGGGTCAGGCGCAGACCCTCCGCCGCGGTGAAGTGCATGGCCTGGCTCTCGCCCAGTCGAATCACCCCGCGTCGGTCGATGAAGGCGCCTGGAGGAAGGTCGACGCCCACCACGCGAATCGCCAGCGGCTGCGACGCGATGCCGCGATGTCCGAAGCCGTCGATCGCGGACACGCGGGTCTGGTAGCGGCCTGGCGTGAGTGCGACAGGCGCAGAGCTGAGCTCGGGCTTCGAGGTCTCCACGGTGTAGCTGAGATCGGGGCCCGTGACCGAGACCTCGAAGGCCTTGGACTTCTCGGGTGGCGTCCAGCTGAGCCCTTCGAGCTGCACTGGGGCGGAGGTGACGGCGTACAGCTGACGTTCAGCGACCAGCTTGGGGGCCGGTAGCAGCGACGTTTCGCTTCCTCCCGGAATAGCGCTGTTGAAGCTGCGGATGCGCTTGACCCGCAGAGGCGTGTAGCGCTGCCCGGTGCTGGTCAGCACGTCGCCGGCGAGGTTGGCGAACGACGCGTAGTCGCCGTCGACCAGTGCCTCCATCC
>JAGQIY010000173.1 GCA_020430865.1 Myxococcales bacterium | reverse complement strand
TCCGAGCCGCGCGGCTGAGCTCGCCGCGATCGGGTCGATCCCCGCACGCGAGTCCTTGGGATAGAAGCCCGAGCCGCCGTTCCACGGTGCCAAGAGCGGCGTGGGCGCGTACTGGTTCAAGAAGAACGCCCACAGAGCGTCTCGATCGAGCGCGGTGACAAGCCAGAAGCACTCATCGCGCCACATGCCCCGTGCGCCTTGATCGGCTTGTTCTGACACCAGCCGCAACACGCCGAGGGCCTTCAAGTAGCCTGCGAGTGGCTGCGGACGGCAGCCCTCGAGCTTGTGAACGAACATGCTCATGACGCCTCTCCCTCACCCAAGCGCGCATCTACCGTCGCCAACCGTGACGCACGCGTGTCTGCGACGCGTATCAACGCCTCGAGGTATGCCAGCGTGGTCGGCCCCCAGTCCGTCACCAGACTCATGACGCGATCGGTCCAGCTACGACCATAGCGCGCCGAGAGCCCCATCTCAGCGAGCTCGAGGCTCAGCTCCATCCCTGGGGCCGTCTCCTCCAGCTCATCGGACACACCAACGACGACCGACGGGACTCTGTCACCCGAAAACACACCTCGAAGAGGAGACGCGCTCGGATCGCGGACGACCACCTCTTGGTCCTGCGGTGTTGAGCTCCAGACGCCGCGAATCTTTCCGTGGTGCGCGCAGATCAAGTACGCCACGAGGTCGAAGTGGGCAGCGTCGAGCGCTCCAGCCAGAGGGAAGGGGGCCCTCTCCACATCCTGGGCGTCGGGGGGGGCGGAGAGCAGCCCCGCTTCGATAAGCGCGACGTGGGGACCCAGGAGGGCGTCGTGCATCGGGTCTGTCTGGCGCAGCCACTCGAACAGCATCAGCACGCTCACCAGCTCATGCCGGAAGCCGCGACGCTTCAGCGCGCCAGGTGGCGAGAACAGATCCACGCCGCGCCGCCACACCTCGTTCGGCGCCTTCGCCAAGTCCTGGCGATCACGGACCTGTGGATCACGCTTGTCGGCGGAGCATGCGTATTGAAACGCGGGATGGCTCTTTCCGATGTCGTGCAGCGCAGCCGCAATCACCAACGTCTCGATCACATCCGTAGGGAGGCCTAAGTCACGCCCCAGCGTCCGCGCGACAGTGGCCGCTTCCTGCCCGTGTGTCGCGATCGTCTTGTAGGGGTACACGCTGACGTCATCCCGAGCGCTGGCGAGGTCGGCACGTGTCTCGGAGGTAAGCTCGGGAGGATGCGCGAGCGTCGGAACGACGCTGCCGCGCTTGGCGGACACCCCGGTGAAACCGGTGTCGACGTCGTAGCCGCCAGCCGCCGCGCCAACGAGGATGGTCTGCCCTGGATAGAGACTGCCGTACCGCAGACGCACCCAACTGCCGCTCACGTAGTCCCACACAAAGGCCGCGATCGCGCCCGGGTCATTCGGTGAGCCGAGCAACCACGCCCGTGCACGCTCGACGGGTACGGAGCAGAGCTCGCTACGATGAGGCTGAAGATCGGCGGACGGGGGTCCTTCAGTCCCG
>JAGQIY010000172.1 GCA_020430865.1 Myxococcales bacterium | reverse complement strand
GATGTCGTCGAAGTTCCCAGCGGGATCTGGCGCGAACGAGTCACGGTTGCCAAGTCGATTGCGTTGAAGGGCCGTGGTGGGATCTTGGATGGTGGGGGTGAGGGCACGGTACTGCGTATCCGAGCGGCGAAGGTACAGGTGCTCGACCTAAACGTGCGGGGGAGCGGCACCGATCTCGGTGCGCCGGACGCATGCATTTTCGTCGAGAAGTCCGCAAGCGCCGCACGCGTTGAAGGCAACACTCTGGGTAGCTGCGCCTTCGGGATCTGGATCAACGAGACCGACGGGGCGCAGCTGATTGCCAACCACATCGTCGGTTCACAGAGCGGTCATCGCTCCAATCGAGGCAATGGCATTCAACTGTTCAACGGCAGCCACCTGGTGATCCGCGGCAACGCCATCAGCGGAGGACGCGACGGCATCTACGTGTCAGCTGTCGAAGACAGTCTGATTGAGGCCAACACATTCGAGGACTGTCGCTACGGCGTGCACTACATGTACTCGTACCGAAATACCTTGAGAGCCAACGTCGGGCGCCGAAACACGAGCGGCTACGCGTTGATGGGCAGTCAGTACATCAAGGCCATCGACAACATCGCGGTAGACAACGAAGAGCGAGGGATCCTGCTGCGTGATGTCGAGCACTGCACGGTAAGGGGCAACCAACTGGCGCGGAATGGCATGGGCTTCTTCATCTATTCCAGCACCCGCAACGACATCAGCGACAACTGGGTGGCCTACAACGATGTCGGAGTGAAGCTGTGGGCTGGCAGCCTGCGTAACCAAGTGAGTGGAAACGCCTTCGTCGCCAACCGCACGCAGGTGTTTTATGTGTCGTCTGAGGACTTGGTGCTGGGTGAGGCGGGAACTGGCAACTACTGGAGCGACTACACAGGCTGGGACCAGGACAACGACGGCGTAGGGGACCGACCGTATCGACTGGACAGCTTCACGACGAATCTGATCCATCGTTTCCCTGCGGCGTCTGCCCTACTCCGGTCGCCGACGCTCGAGCTGTTGTCGCACCTAGAGCAACGCATGCCGGTGTTCCGAGTTCCAACGTTGATCGACAAGAGCCCTCTGGTCGCCAGCCCGATCAAAGAAGTTCAAGCCGAAGCGCGAGGAAGTTCTGCTAGGTCAACGGCGCTGGAGGAGGACTAGTGGAATCCCTCGAGCTTCGGAAGGTCAGCGTTCGCTTCGGACGCGTGAGCGCGCTGGATAGCGTGAGCATCGCACTTCAGCGCGGCCAAGCCGTGACGCTCCTGGGACCGAATGGCGCCGGGAAGTCGACGCTACTCAAGGTGCTGCTGGGCCTTGTGCGCTCGAGTGGCCAACTGATCGTAGATGGCACAGCAACTCGGGCAGACAACACTTTCAAACAGCAAGTCGGCTACCTGCCTGAAGCCGTAGCCTTCCCTGAGAACCTGTCCGGTGATCAGGTTCTGCGCTTCTTCGCCAGAGCTCGTGGGTCGTCAAGAGCACGCGTACTCGAGGTGTTGAAACGCGTTGGCTTGAGCTCCGCCGCGGGCCGCGCAGTGCGCGGCTACTCACGGGGGATGCGACAGCGCCTGGGGCTTGGTGCTGCCATGATCTCGGAGCCCGAGCTGCTGATCTTGGACGAGCCGACCGGCGGCTTGGATCTCGAAGGACTGGGGGTTCTGTGGAGCGTGCTCACGGAGTGGCGTGAACGTGGCCGAATGGTGCTGATATCGACTCACGACCTCAGCTTGATGGAACACCGAGTCGACCAGATGTACTTGCTGAAGGCCGGGCGACTCATCACGCATGGATCTCCGGTTTCCCTACGGCACGCTGCAGCGATACCGGTGCGAGTCGACTTTGAGCTCGTCGCTGACTCGGCTCTGCAACGCGCGTTCCTCTCCAGGGCTGAGTCCGCCAATCCGTCGATGCAGCTTCGAGCGAACACCGCCAGCATGCAAGTGCCGGCAGAGCGCCTCTTGGAAACGATTAACCTCCTGGGCGCGGTGCCTGGGGCGGTAGCTCAAGTGCGTGTCGTCGAACCGGGTCTCGACCTAGTCTACGACGAATTACTCAGAAGGGCGGGCTAGAGACATGGGACGCGTGGGTGTCGCATTGTTGGTTCAGGAGTTCTGGGATCGAGCGCGCGACCGCTGGGTGTTGACCATCAGCGCCTTGTTCGCACTCCTGTGTTCGGCAGTGACGCTCTACGGGAAGAGCGCGGACGAGGTCGGTACACAGCTCACCGGCCCCAGCCTGGTGACGCTGACGAGCCTGCTAGTTCCCCTCGTCGCGCTGGTCTTGGGCCACGACGCCGTTGTGGGTGAACGGGAGCGGAACACGCTGGGCATGTTGTTGTCGCTGCCGGTTTCTCGCTTCGAGGTGGTGCTCGCGAAGTTCGCTGGTAGGTTGATGGCGCTGCTGTGCTCGATCGCGCTGGGCCTTGGAGCGGCCGTAGCGATTGCGCACGGACAGTCTGCTGTGTTGCTGCGGCTCGCTCTGCCCACCAGTCTCCTCGGAGCATCCTTCTTGGCGCTGGGGATCTTGATTTCCTCCGTCAGTCGACGCCAGGTCACCGCCGCGAGCCTCGTGGTCGTTTGCTGGTTCTGTCTGGTGTTCTTCTATGACCTGGGGTTGTTGGGCTTGCTAGTCGCCTCGGACGGAAGCGTGTCGACTGGAACAATTGGGTGGCTGGTTAGCATCAACCCTGCCGGTCTATTCCGCACAGAAACCCTCCGCCGCCTCTCCGGCCCGGGTGTCCTGGAGCACCTAGGGGTAGCAGTTGGGGGCCCAGGAAGGGTCGCAGAGGTCCTGATCTGGATTGCCTGGAGCGTGCTGCCCATTGGGCTCAGCGGCCTGTTGCTCGCAAGGGAAAGGGACATGCGATGAAACACCTGGCACTCCTAACGCTACTGAGTGTGCTTCTCGTTTGTGCCTGCAACTCTTCAGAGAAAGATGGCCGGGGCAACACGGCCGCAGCTGCTGAGGCGATCACCACGGCAGAATGCGCCACCTGTGGAATGGTTGTACGGGAGCAACCGGCGCCTCGAGCCCAGTTGGTCCACCGCGACGGAACCCGCGCCTACTTCTGCTCCATCGGAGACCTGCTTCAGTATCTGCTGGCGCCGTCCCAACACGGCGGCGCGGAGGCGATCTTCGTGGAAGTGATGACCCCTAGCGAAGATCCGACGAATCCAGACACTCACCCGCACGCTTGGAAACCCGTGGAGGAATCAACCTTCGTGGTTGGCGTAGAGCGGCGTGGGGTAATGGGCTCTGCCGTACTGAGTTACGCGACTGAAGCCGACGCCGCTGCGGCGGTCGAACGCTTCGGTGGAAAACGAAGAAACTTCGAGCAACTTCGCCAGTCGGCGCGGCGGGGGTCGGCACAATGATCCCTCCGCGCGGATTCGTCCACGCGGGTCCCGTGCCGCACCCTGAGCAGGACGTGGCTCGAATTCCCGCCCACTGGCTATTCGCGAGGTTAGGCAAGCGAGTGCTGCGTCCCGGCGGGATGGCGATGACGAACGAGATGCTACGGGCGCTGACCATTCAACCAAGCGACGACGTGATTGAGTTCGCACCAGGTCTCGGTGGAACGGCGCGACTAGCGCTCGCCGCGCGCCCAGCGAGCTTCATAGGAATCGAGGCCAATCAACAGGCGGCAAGAGTCGCCAGGGACCATCTCACCAGCACAACGCGCATCATCGTGCGCAACGCGGATGACACGGGACTCGAGTCAGAAACTGCATCAGTAGTCTATGGCGAAGCGCTCTTGACGCTGCAGCGCCCCGCCAAGAAGCGATCGATGGTCAACGAAGCGCATCGACTGCTCTGCACGGGTGGACGCTTCGGAATCCACGAACTCGCGCTCGTACCCGACGACATACCCGAGTTTGATAGGCAGATCGTCTCCCGAGATCTCAAGACCGTTCTCCGCGGGGGCGCTCTTCCAACAACTCCCAACGAGTGGCGTCTACTCTTGGAGGCGCGGGGGTTTGAGATCCAAACCGAACTCGTGGGTCCTGTACGCTTCTTAGAACCCGGGCAACTGCTCGCAGACGAAGGGGCAATCGGCGCCCTTCGTGTTGCGTGGAACCTTTCTCGAGATCGAGCAGCTCGCGCCCGAATCATACGAGTTCGTCGCATGATTCGGCGTCATGCCAAGGCGCTCGCGAGCATTGTCATCGTTGCACGCAAGGTCTCAAGCCCTGCTCCACACGTTTGATATCGAGACACGACTGCATCGGCCACGGTCGACGCTGTCGGTATTTGTGCCGTGGTTGAGCGTGGCGCGAAACGTGCAGTCTCCTCCGTAGGAGGAACTCTCAATGATCGACACGAATCGACCTATCGCTGAGCTCGTTTTGGACCATCCCGCGTGTGCGCGGGTCCTCTCCGCACATCGCATCGACTTTTGCTGTAGCGGACGACGGTCACTCTCAGAAGCGGCAATGGACCGGGGTCTGAAGTTGGAGCAACTGCTGGCCGAACTGGAAACGGCGCTGCGTGAGAGCGACGAATACGCACCTGACTTTCGAAGCCTCACGACGGGGCAGCTCGTCGCGCACATCGTTGACAAACACCACACCTACCTGCGAGAGACGCTCCCGTTCCTGGAGGGACTGGCGGTCAAAGTTCAGCGCGTTCACGGTGCAACGAATCCCAAGCTCCGGGACCTTGAGCGTTGCGTACACGAGCTTAGCTGTACGCTCTCGCGTCACGTGGACGACGAGGAACGGGATCTGTTCCCGACCTTGCTCAACGACCCCGAGCGGCCGCACGACATCGAGCAGCTCCTCTCAGAAATGACCGCCGAACACGCCCAAGTTGCCAGTCTGCTCGCTCGCGTACGTGAAGCGAGCGACGAGTTTCGAACCCCTAGTCACGCTTGTATGAGCTATCGCACGTTGTTTGCCGAACTCGAGCGCCTCGAAGCAGACACGTTTCGGCACGTTCATCTGGAGAACCACGTGCTCAAGGCGCGATTCACTCACTAGTGTAAGTCAGTCACGCAGCGGCAGATGCCGTCTGCGGACTGGAGCGACGTATCCTTCGGGGACGTAGGCGCACGCAGAGTCGGAGGCTAGATAGTCGCCGGAGATCGCATAGGCGCGGGCCCGCGAACCTCCACACTTCACGCGGTACTCGCAAGCGCCGCACTTGCCGCTGAGCAACTCCGAATCGCGCAGCTCCAGGAACATGGGATGGCGTTGGTAGGTTTCAATGGGGTCGACGTCTCGCACGTTCCCGCAAGGCAATGGGAGAAACCCACTTGGGTAGATGTTGCCCGTGTGGGACACGAACAACATCCCACGCCCTTCGTTGACCGTCAGCGCAGAACGGCCACGCACGTAGCGCGCGGGGCGGACGTCGGTGTCTCCGGCTGTCTTGCGTTGGGCCAGCACCCTACGATAGTGCGGCGCCGCGGTGGTCTTGATGGCGAACGGGACGCGCTTGGAGATGTCGGCTAGTTGATTCAGGTGCTCCTCGACGGCCTCGGCGTCAAGCAGAAGGTCCGTATTGGCCCGCCCAGTTGGTACCACGAAGAACACGCTCCAGAGCACGCACCCCAGCTCTCGCACTAGTCGGCTCGTTGGCTCCAGGAGCTCACTCACCCCCGCCCGAACGGTGGTGTTGACCTGAGTCGCCATCCCCAGGGAAGCAGCCTCACGCAGGATGCGCAGCGAAGCATCGAAGCTTCCGGAGACGCCCCGAAACGCATCATGCAGCTTCGCGTCGCTTCCATCCACGCTGATCGCCAGCCGCCCGAGACCTGCCTGCTTCAACTCCCGGAGCAACTCGTAGGTGACCAGCGGAGTCGCCGACGGTGTGAGCCCCATCTCGAGTCCAAGTTGCTTGCCATACGCGACCAGTTTGACCAGGTCGCTACGTTTGGCCGGGTCACCTCCCGTTAGTACCACCAACGGCACGCCCGCTGCGGCGAGCTGCTCCAGGAGGCGTTGCGCCTCCAGAGTGCTCAGTTCGCCAGGATCAGCATTGGGCATCGCGCAGGCCCTGCAATGCAAGCACTGCAGATCACACGCACGAGTCGTCTCCCAGATTGCGATGAAAGGACGCTTGTCGAATTCAGACATTTTCAATTCTCCAGCTCAGCCGGCCTACTCACTCGGCAGCCGTTGGCTCGGCCTCCAACTCGCTCTCATCCAGGTCTCTCGGGCTATGTCGCAGCTCACCGGAGAGCACCGGAAGCGCCACTTTCACCGCCACCGTCAACAGCATGAAACCGAAGGCCCAGATCCCCGCGGTGATCTTCCACTCCGTAAGAGTCGGGACATACTCGACGATTTCGTGGAGCGTGGAGGGGACGAAGCCCGGAATGATCAGGCCCATACCCTTCTCGATCCAAACACCTCCAAAGGCGGCAACGCAGGCGGCGTTCAGCGCCCAGCGAGCGCCTTTGAAAGCGGGGATGTGCAGGAGCAATGCAGACGCGACGTTGAGCACCACCGCGGTCCAGATCCAAGGCACCAACGCAGCGTGACCATGGAGGCCGAAGAACAGGTACTGCGCGGCGACCGCGTGATGCCCGCCGGTGTAGAACTCGGTGAATACCTCGGAGCCGAGCATGAACAAGTTCAGAATCACCGTGATGCGCATCACGCCGCTAAGCGTGCGCACCGGGCCCTCTGCCTTGCGGAAGCTAGAGAAGCGCTGCATCAGCTGCAGCAGCAGGATCACGAACGCGGGCCCAGTGATGAACGCGGAAGCGATGAAACGCGGGGCCAAGAGCGCAGAGTTCCAAAACGGCCTCCCACCAAGCCCGCTATAGAGGAACGCGGTCACGCTGTGGATACTGATCGCCCAGAAAATGCTCAGAAAGACGAACGGTACGTACCAACGCGGACTCGGCTTCTTGCCGAGGTAGCGCGTGTAGATCATGTAGCCGGCGACGTGGAGGTTCAGCAGCAAGTAGCCGTTCAGAACGATCACGTCCCAGGTGAGCATCGAGATGGGCCAGTTGAAGCGACCGAGCCCAGGAATGATGTGCCAAAACCGGTCCGGTCGCCCCAAGTCGACTGTGATGAACAGTAGACACACTGTGATGGCCGCGATGGCCAGCAGCTCGCCCACGAGCACGACATCGTGCATGTCGTGATCGTCATACAGATACGCGGGGATGACCATCATTACAGCGCCGGCAGCCAGGCCAACTCCGAAGGTGAAGTTCGCGATGTACAGCCCCCAGGACACCTGATCCGTCATCCCCGTCACGGTCATGCCGTTCGCGACCTGGTGCGCCCACGCGTTCGCGCCAACCAGCGCGATTGCGGTCAGCGCGGTCATCCAAACGTAGAAGCGCCATCCCCCGTCGAGGCTCATACGCAGCACGCGCAGCAGAAACCTGGGATAGCTCACCACGTGACTCTCGTTGCTCATGTGTGCTTTCCCTGCGGCTAATTATCGAAGAAGTAGAAGAAGCGCGGTTTGGTTCCGAGCTCCTCCTTGAGCACGAACACCCGCTTGTTCTCGAGCACCCAGCGGATCTCGCTGTCAGGGTCGAGCAAGTTTCCAAACACCCGCGCTCCGGTTGGACACGCCTCCAAACACGCTGGGAGCTTGCCTTTGCGTGTTCGGTGCAGACAGAACGTGCACTTCTCCACCACGCCTTGAGGGCGAATGCGATTCGAGAGGTAGGACTGCTCGGGGTTGATGTCTTCCGCCGCTATCTCCGGGGCTTCCCAGTTGAAGCGCCGCGCGTGGTAGGGACACGCAGCCTCACAGTAGCGGCAGCCAATGCACCAGTCGTAATCGACCACGACGATGCCGTCCGACTCCTTCCAGGTCGCCTGCACGGGGCACACCTTCACGCAGGGTGCGTTGTCGCACTGCTGGCACTGCACTGGCATGTAGTACTTGCCTGGTGCGGGCACCGCGTGGTCGTAGGTGGTGTTGCCCTTCTCGAGATCGAGGCTGCCCTGCTCCATCTCGATCACACGGATGTAGGAGTTGTTGGTGCGGCGGTCGTGGTTGTTCTCGTGGTGACAAGCCTCAGCACACTTCCGGCAGCCGATGCACACGCTGAGATTCAGCGCATACCCGAACTCCACGCCTTCCATAGGGCGCACGTCTTCGCAGTGGACGTCTTTTCCGTACTTCGCCTTCGTGTCGGATTCGACGCGCCTTAGCACCGCTTCCAGTTGGTCCTTAGTGAGCTCGCGATAGTGCCGTTGGAGGAACTGGTCCAAGGTTAGGTCAGCGGTCCAGGCCTTCAAAGGCTCCATTGCGGCGGCGAATGCAGTCGCACCCAGAGTAGCTCCCAACACCTTGAGGGCGCGTCGACGCCCAGTGTTCTGCGGGGATGCTTGCTCAGTCATGGATTCCTCACGGATTCGCTCGCGCTAGGATGGGTTGCTGCGCCGGCGGCAGCATGGTTGGGGGCAGCATGCTCGAGGTACCGATCCCGAGGGGGCAACACGGGTGCCGACTGGGGTATGGCGGGCTTGTGAGGATCGTGGCAGTCCACGCAGTTGTTCCTCACCCGCGAACCTCGAGAGAGATCCCAGTAACCGTTCATCCCGCCGTGCGCTCCGTGGTCGTAGTCGCGCTTCTGAGGGCCATGACACTGAGCGCAAACCCGCATGGCCTGAGGCATCTCCACGCGTTCCCCCGTTGCGAGGTGGAGGAGTCGGTGAGGCTCGGCATCATCGTGGCAGCTGGAGCACTCTAGATTGCCATGCTGAAACACAAACCCGACGTGAAACTCCTTCAGGTCGGACGCTTGCTTCGGCATCTTCCGAGGCCCGCGCGCCGAGTGACACGAGACACAGGTCACCCGCAGCGGGCCACCTCGACTCGACTCGGTCTGGGACTTCACGCTGACGAGGCGGTCGGGCCCATGGATGTTGGTGCTGAACACCTTGCTACTGGGAGCTGGGGCCTTGCCCCGGTCCTGGGGCGCCCGATTGCAGCCAGCCAGCGCCAGCAACAGACAGCACGTGAGACATCGCAACACGACCGCGCAAAAGCATCCACCATGCCAGCGCGAGCGAAGGCTTTGCGTGACTGTCGAACCGCCCGCAAAAGTTAGGAGCATTCCAACTTGGAACGAAACTGTTCCGAAATGTAACAGCGCTAACCGAGGTAATTTCTGTGGCCACAACTCACTTGCCGCACGGAATGCGCGATCGAGGCAGCGCCGGTGAAGGTGGTCGGTGCCAGAACCGCGCAAACTGCGCGTTGGCGGTCAGGTGTGCGGCGTGGCCCATGGCTTGCTTTGGGCGGTGCGAGATGCCCATCAGCGGATTGATTCTGACGACTCGACCTGGAAGCGAAGCCTGCGTCTTGGATGCACTCCGAGCCGTGCCAGGAGTGACTCTTGGCGAGCCGATGGGTTCCCGCGTTCCGCTGGTTGCGGAGGCACCAACGCTGCGCGCAGCGCGCGACTTAACCGAAACCCTGATGCGCATGGACGGTGTCGCGTTCGTCGATGTCGTCAGCGTGGACTTTCAGGACGAGGAGCTCTGAGATGCAACGACGTGACTTCATTCGTAGCTCGGCGATGACGGCCGCTACGCTGGCCGCGAGTCGACTCGCCGCTGAGGAGTCCAACGCGGGGGACACGCCACGTGAGGTGGACGGGGTTCACTTTCAGAAAGCTCCCTGCCGCTTCTGCGGTACCGGCTGCCACGTCCAGGTCGGAGTGAAGGGTGGCAAGGTCGTCGCCATTCAGGGCGACGCCAAGGCCGAGGTGAACAAGGGCCTGCTCTGCATGAAGGGCTACCACGTAGGGCTCGCGTTGTACGGCAAGGACCGCCTCACGAAGCCACTACTTCGGAAGAACGGGAAGCTGGTGCCCATCTCGTGGAAGGAAGCCATCGACACCATCGCTGAACGCATTCAGGCAGATCCAAAGGGCTTTGCCATGTATGGCAGCGGCCAGTGGACGATCCCCGAGGGCTACGCGGCGAACAAGCTGGTGAAGGGTGGCCTCGGCTCGAATCATGTCGACCCGAATGCGCGCTTGTGCATGGCCTCCGCCGTCACTGGCTTCCTGAGCACGTACGGTGTCGACGAGCCCGCGGGCTGCTACGATGACTTGGACAACTGCGATGTCCTGATTACGTGGGGAAACAACCCAGCGGAGATGCACCCTGTATTGTTCTCTCGGGTGATGGATCGCCGTTCTCGGGGGGAGAGGGTCAAGCTCATAGATATCGGTACTCGCCGTACTCGCACCACGGAGTTTGCTGACGAGTATCTCGAGTTCAAGCCGCATACCGACCTGGCCGTGGCCAACGGCATCGCTCAGCAACTCATCGAGCGGGGCGAGTGGGATCGAGAGTTCGTGGAGAAGAACTGCGCGTTTCGCGAACAAGACGAGCCGGCAACACTGAACGGCAAGGCGATGGACTTCGAAGCCTACAAGGCGGCTATCGCGCACTACACGCCCGAGAAGGTCGCGGAGATCAGCGGCGTCCCCGCCGAGAAGATCCGCATGCTCGCGGACTTGTTCGCCAGCAAGGACCTGAAGATCACGAGTCTGTGGTGCATGGGCATGAACCAGCACACCCGAGGCACCGCTATTAACAACCTGGTCCACGGCGTGCACTTGCTGAGTGGCCACTTCGGAAGGCCGGGTGACGCTCCGACGAGCCTCACCGGGCAGCCTTCCGCGTGCGGCACGGTGCGCGAAGTGGGCACCCTCGCCCATGCACTGCCTGGCGGCCGCGTCGTGACCAACGCCGACCACCGCAAGCAAGCGGAGGACATCTGGAACGTCCCAGCGGGACGTATCCCTGAGAAGCCCGGCTATCACACCGTGGAGATGTGGAAGCGTTTCTCCACTCCTAAAGACACGGGCGGTGACATCTCGACAATCTGGGTGCAGGTGACGAACCCCGGCCAGACGCTGCCCAACTTGAATCAGCTGTTCTTTCCGAGCCGGAAGATCCCGGGCAAGTTCCTCATCGTCAGCGACGTTTACCCCACGGCAACGACGGAGCACGCCGACCTAGTGCTGCCCAGCGCCCTCTGGGTGGAGAAGAACGGCGTCTTCGGCAACTCGGAGCGGCGGACCCAGCAATGGTTCAGGATGGTCAAGCCGCCTGGCGAAGCCCGGGACGACTGCTGGCAACTGATCGCGGTGGCTCATCGTCTGCTCGAGCTGGGCAACGAGGGGATGAAGGACCGCGACGGCAAGTTCATCTTCCACGTGGAGAAAGACGGAAAGGCGGTCCCCATCTGGGACTTCGCCCACTACTACGACGTCAACGTCGACCAGCACCTGTTCGAGGAGTACCGCAAGTTCACCCGGCTCAAGCACAAAGACTTGGCACCCTACGAAGAGTACACCAAGGCGCGGGGTCTGCGCTGGCCAGTAGTGCAGCAGAAGGACGGCAGCTGGCGAGAGACCAAGTTCCGTTTCGCGAGCTTCGACGATCCCTACGCCGACAAGTCGCGCCCCATCGATTTCTACCACTCGACGACCCACGACCATCGCGCGCAAATCTGGTTTCGGCCCTACGAGCCACCTCCAGAGTCCCCAGACAAAGAATTCCCGTTCTGGCTTTGCACGGGTCGTGTGATCGAGCACTGGCACTCGGGAACCCTGACCATGCGAATACCGCAACTGCGAAGATCCATGCCTGGCAGCTACATCGAGATGCATCCAGACGATGCGGCGAGGCTGCGAATCGCCAACGGCGAGAAGGTCCTGGTGGAGAGCCGGCGCGGTAAGCTGGAGCTCAGCGCGTGGTTGAACGGCCGCGGACGACCTCCGCGCGGAAGTACGTTCATCCCATTCTTCGACGAAACGCTGTTGGCGAATCTACTGACCTTGGAAGACTACGACCCGTTCTCGAAACAACCCGACTACAAGAAGTGCGCAGTCCGAATCCGGAAGATCGGGTGAGGTTCTAATGTCTGTGTCCCCAGTAGGCAATCGCGCCTGGCAGCTCGGCTCTGCCGGGATCGTGGCGATCGCATTCGTCGGCTTCTTTACTGGCTTGAAGCAATCCCCTGAAGCCGCACCCGTACGCGACACCCAGGAGCTCGAACAGCCAGCGGATCCTACGCCCTCCTACGGCGACCTTCGAACCCGCGACCGCGGTGCCCTAGGTGACCTGCACCCATCACAGGTCCAGCGCTTCGCAGACGCCGTCGATCGCACTCCCCCCGAAGGACCAGCGTCGGAAACTGACTTCGTCGGTGCGGTTGCCGCACGGCAAGAAACCCGCGCCTATTGGGGCGCGCCGCCAAGTATCCCCCACCGCGTGAACGATAGTCGCGCGCCAGACTGCCTGGTCTGTCACGAGAAGGGTGCGAACATCGCTGGCAATCTGGCGCCGCGCATGAGCCATCCACGCTACGACAGCTGCTTTCAGTGCCACACGTTGAGTCAAGACCCGCGAACAGCGGGCTCGCAAGGGATCTCGCCTGAGAACTCGTTCGACGGTTGGAAGTCCCCTGGACACGGCTCGCGAGCCTGGCAGGGTGCGCCGCCCACTATGCCGCACCCCACGAGGATGCGAGAGACGTGCATCAGCTGCCACGGTCCTACCGGAAAGGTGGGCCTCCGAACCAGTCATCCAGAGCGCCAGAACTGCGTGCAGTGCCACACGTCAAGCGCGGCGCTGGATCAACGCTCAACCATAGGCACACCACCCACCGGGAGATGAGAGCATGCCAAACCTTTCACGCCGCGGTTTCCTCGGACTCCTAAAACCCGCCCAAGAGCAAGCCGCGTCCTTCTCGTTGGACCGCTTCTATTCCAAGCGTGGGACACCCCCAAGCAGCCTGGTCGTCGAGTTGCGTCAGGGCCTACCCAGCGTGGACACGACACAGGTCGGTGTCCCCGATCTAATCCCCGAGGAATCGAAGCGTGACGACCGACGATGAACTGAGCTTGCCAGATCTGCAAGACGCTGTCTTGTCCAGCGACACGCTAGCCGCCCTGCTCAACGATATCGAACACTGCACCGAGTTGCTCGAACTGCGCGTGAAGACGCGGGCGCACGGCCATTCAAACGCTGGCGAGCCATGCTTGAAGGATATTCCCGTACATTTGCTGGCAGGCCATGCAGTCCAGCTCCGTTACCGTCACTTTGGCCAACAGTGGCTCGACACGCTGCTCCCCACCCCGCGCGGGACGCGCTTGGTCCGGATCAAGTGCTGAGGCTCTAGCCCGTCAACCTGGTTTCCCGTCCACGCGCGGACGCACCCAGATGGGTAGGGACGCAACGAAGAAGGAGCCGAACGCCAGCGTCCAAGCAACGGCTGCGACCAGCAGTTGCCCTCTGTAGAAGGCAGGAAAGAACGCTGGAGCGATGACGCGCGCTACCCCGGCGACGAGGAGGAGCCAGAAGCTCACCTCCACCATCCCAGACGGCACTAGCATTCTCCCTGTATGCCCCAGGGAAACGCGGGCCATCATCCCTAGGCAGAGCATCGCAACGCATCCCACTGTGAATGCGTGTAGCGCGAGCGGGGTCGACATCACCCCCGGGAAACCGCGAAGGGCGACTGACACAGTCAGCCACAAGTTGCCCAGGTGGAGGATCCACAAGAGGGGCGTGCCGAAACTCGCACGGAACCCCCAACGCCACGAGCGCAGGAGGAGCGCGCCCGCTGTCAGCGACGCCGCCACTTGCAGCAGCCAGCCAGGTGCCTCCAGCCCGCTCAGCACGAGAAGGCAACCGAGGCCGACGACAGCAGCGCGTTCAGCTACTTGACTGCGCTGAACCTCGAAGCCCGTGGCGTTCTTGGTAAACATGGGGAGGACCCTCGCGGTCATGATGCAGATGATGATCGCAATCACGTCCGCAGCGAGGAGATCCGCCTTGCGTTCCCAACCGCTGAATACCCCCAATGTCCCCGAGTGGTGCAAGAAACTTAGCACCTCGAGCAGAGTCAGTAGCCCCAAGAATACGTAGTTTCTGCGATTTCCGGCTGGAATAATGGCTCTCGCTAGCGCAACGAGCAGGAGCGGAATGAACGCAAGATCCACAACAGCCGCCCAGCGCGGAGACAGTACAAACGGGGCAACGCGGCCGGCCAACCAAATCAGCCCAAGCGCGGCGAGGAACCCACCCCGTGCCGTCTCCCGTCCGGTCCAGTTGGTGACGGCGGTGAGTAAGAAGCCGGCGATCACGGCGAGCGTGAACCCGAACAACATCTCGTGAGCATGCCAGCTCATCCCGATCTCGGGGACCGGAACCACTCCCGTCACAGCGACAACCCACACCGGAACCAGCAGCGCGGCGTGAAGTGAGGCAAGCGCAAAGAACGTGCGGAACCCTTTGTTGAGCAAAGCGAATCCGTGCGCCGACGGGCGGGTATCGCTATCGGTTAGGTGAATGAGTTCTGTCATCGGATCACCGCTTCCGGCGAGCACCCTGCGCGGCTGCAAGCGCTGCCGCAGCCGTGCGATGCACTCCAGGACCATCGAAGTGGGGCACGAGTGGGGGGGAGGCGCGTCGTTCTGCCTCCCGAGTCAGCCGCCGACTCATCGCTTCGCCGAGCACTGTCTCGCACTCGGCGTAGACGACGGACTCTTCCAAGGCGTCATGTTCCTCGAGCAATGAGGCAATCTCCATGACAAGGGTTGGGTCTGGCGTCGGAACCAACAAGGAGGTGAGCGCGCCGTGTTCGATTCGAAGCTGCAGCGCGCCGTCAGGCAGTGACCCTGCGATTCGCTTTACCGCAGGGAATAGCAGCTTCTCCTCCAGGCCAATGTGCCGCAGCAACCCCGCTCGAAAGCGAGCGAACGGCACCGGGTCGAACTCGCCGTCACGAACGGACGCTTGGAGCTCGTCGTGCAAGCGATGGTGATCCCGAATCAAGTAGTTGGTAATGAGTTCCACTTCGGTCATGGGGCACCTCGGACCAGGGTGATGGCGACACCGACCAGCAGCAACGCAAACACAGCGTTGAGTCGTCCCAGTCGCTGCGCCTGTTTGCGCAACCTCGCGGCCTCCAGCGAAGTCGCATCGGCTTCGATGGCGCGTGTCGCGCGCGGCCCCACGAAAAAGTCGTGGATTGCGCTGGTGATCAACACCGCGATGAACAGGCCGAGCTTGAGCAGAACCGCTTCGCCGAACGCAGTGCTCCGCCAAGCGGCGCTCCCGAAATCAGCGAGGTGCACGCCGCGCACATAGAGGTTGAAAGTACCGGTCGCCAACAAGACGACGAAGCACCCCCAGCCAATGCTGCGGAAACGCGTCCCGGTCTCACGCAGGAACAGACCGGCGACGCGTTCGCCACCGCTCCGAAGCCACGGCACGACCACGAACACGAGAAACGCGATGCCCCCTATCCATACGATGGCGCACAGGATGTGGAGGTAGACAGACAGCAGGTAGAGCGTGTGCATTCTCCTCGCCAGGTCTTCAGCACGTTT
>JAGQIY010000171.1 GCA_020430865.1 Myxococcales bacterium | reverse complement strand
AGGCGCGTCTCGCGACGCTGACTCGTGCTCTGTACCTGCTGTTCAACGAGGGCTACCACAGCGCGAGCCTCGAGCCGGTGCGCCTCGAGCTGTGCAGCGAGGCGCTGCGCCTGACTCGCTTGCTCAAGCAGCATCCAGCAGCCGACACGCCGACCACCAGCGCCCTCGCGGCGCTGATGTGTCTGCACGCCGCGCGCTTGCCCTCCCGGCTGGATCCGCACGGAGAACTGTACGGGCTCGCGGATCAGGACCGCGCGCGCTGGGATCGAGCGCTGGTAGCCGAGGGCTTGCAGTGGCTTCGTCTGTCGGCGACTGGAGAGGCTCTCAGCACGTACCACCTGGAGGCGGCGATCGCCGCCACGCACGCCAGCGCCGAGCGCCTCGCGGAAACGGATTGGGAGCGGATCGTGGAGCTGTACGATCGCCTGCTAGCGCTGGGAGCGAGCCCCATGGCGGAGCTGGGGCGCGCCGTGGCTCTCGGTTGGTCGCTTGGAGCTGACGAGGGCCTGCGGGCCCTCGAGGGCATCGCGGACGCGCAGTGCCTCGGGGGGTATCCTTTCTACGGCGCCGCTCGGGGTGAGCTCGAGGCGCTGCGGGGCAATCACATTGCCGCGCGGAGGCACCTGGAGGAGGCCATCGGGCGCTGCCGCAACGGCGCCGAACGCCGCTTCCTGGAGAGGCGCCTGGCAGTCCTGGCGACCTAGCGGCGCGCCTCACCCCCCAAGAAAAAAGGAAGGCAAGTGTTCCCACGCCGTGTCGTGTTCTTACAAGACGCCGATCAGGCTTGAGCTATGCTTCGGCGCATGCAGGTCCGCGGAACGTTCCAGGTCGAGATGATCGCTGAGCCCGCCTTCGACGATGTCGAAGGCGTCACGTTGAGTCGCGCGCGCTTCGACAAGCGCTTCGAAGGCGCCCTCGACGCGACGAGCGAGGTGCACATGCTGGCGGTGCGCACGCCGGTGGAAGGCTCGGGCTCCTACGTTGCCGTCGAGCGCATCAGCGGCAGTCTGGAGGGACGCAAGGGAACGTTCGTGGTCGTCCACACGGGCTTCATGCGCGCCGGACTCGAGCTGACCATTGCCCACGACTCGGGGACGGGTGAGCTGAAGGGGATCGCCGGCAAGATGCAGGTGGAGGTGAAGGACGGGCAGCACTTCTACGAGCTCGACTACCGCTTCGAGTGATCAGGCGCCGAGGATGAAGCCGACGGTGGCCAGCAGTCCTCCGAAGCCTCCCATGCCGATGGCCAGCAGGCCGCCGATGACCTGCTTCTTGGTGAGCGCAGCCAAGCCCAGCGCGACCGCCACGAGCGCGAACACGTCGGCCAGGAGCACCGGGAACGCCATCATCTCCCAGCCCGCGCTGTGGCCGCGGAAGCCGGCGATCAGGAAGGCGACGACCCCGACGAAGCCGGCGATCGCGCCGGTCACGAGTCCGCCTGCGGGAAAGCCTGCGGGCTTCGCGGGCGTTTGTGGGAAGCCCTGCTGGGGATACTGCGCGTACTGAGGCTGCTGAGCTTGCGAGTGTGGGTTCATCTGCGCCCTCATACGCTCCGCGCACTCCTCATCTTCTCTGGTGTTGCTGGACAGCTCGTGGATTTCCGCGCGCCGGGTGGTGCGTTCGGCGGTAGAACGGCTCGATGAAGCGTGGGAAGCAAGGCGGACGCGAGTCCTCGGTCGACCGCCGTCAGTTCCTGGGGACTGGCGCGGCGTTGCTCGGGTTTGCCGTGGGCTGCTCCAGCGAGGACTCCGAAGCCGAGGAGGCGTTCGAGCCCGAGGCGGTCCCGGAGTCGATGGAGGTCTTTCCCCGGACGCCCATCGCTGGGGAGATGAAGCCGACCTCCTTCCTGGTCGCTGGGTTCGTGGCGAGTGGTGACGCGGTCAGCCTGCGGGTGTGGCAGCGGGCGGGAGCGGTCGCGAAGCTCGTCTGGGACCAGCAGGTGACGGCCGACGCTCGTGGCTTCCTGAAGGCGCAGGTCGACGGACTGGCAGGGGGCGAGTGGTACGAGTACGCGCTGTTCAGCGCCGACGCGGCAGGCGCCCTCAGCGCCCGCAGCCTGATCGGAAAGGTGCGCACGGCGTTGCCCGACGGATCCAAGGAGCCGGTGCGCGTGGCGATCGCGGCTTGCATCGGTCGCGGGGTGATCCCGGAGTACGTCGAGCCCGACGATCCGGCCCCGGTTGCGCTGTGGGACTCCCTCGCTCAGTGCGCCGGACACGACTACGACGTCTTCATCCACCTGGGCGATCAGGGCTATTTCGACCGCGTGTGGGAGGCGGGGGGCAGTCTGGAGCAGTACCTCGCGGCCTGGGGCGCCTACCACGGCGGCGGCTACCGCGACGTGTACCCGAGGACCGGCGTCTATTGCACCTGGGACGATCACGAGGTCACCAACAACAGCAGCGTCGACCCCTGGACCAGTGACCCCGAAGAGCGCGCGCGGATCGAGAACGCGCTCCGCGCCTACTACACCGTCATGCCCATCGATGCGACGGAGCCCTTCGTCGACAAGCTGTGGCGGAGCTTCCGCTGGGGGGACACGGTGGAGTTCATCGTGCTCGATTGTCGCTACGAGCGTCAGGCGCTGGAGAGCGGCGTGTACCTGAGCGCCGAACAGTTCGCGTTCCTGAAGGATCGCCTGCTGAACAGCCCCTGCCAGTTCAAGTGCGTCGTCAACTCCGTGCCTTTCTCCAACCTGAATCTCCCCGCGGATGCGCCCCTCGCGAACCAGCTCGTGAACCCGGAAGACCGCTGGCAAGGGTACGTCACTCAGCGCGCGGAGCTGCAGGCCTTCGTCGACGAGCACGCCATCGACAACGTGCTGTGGATCACCGGCGACGTGCACATGTGCTTCGTCGGTCAGGTGGACCGGACCCCGACGACCCGGGGACAGGCGATGTGGGAGGTGTGCGTGACCTCGGGCAACTTGAACCCGCTGGCGAACCGGATCCCCAAGGATCAGTTCCCCTGGGCGTCCGAAGATGCTCACCTGCCGCTGCTGACCTTCGACCCCGAGAGCAACACCGTGCGGCTCGAGTTCATCGCCACGGACGGCAGCGTCGCGCACTCGCGAGAGCTGTCGCTCGGCTTCAGCGCCTGAGCAGCTTGAACGCCAGGTCGCGTGTCCCCAGCTGCTGCCAGCTGGCTATCCAGAGCAGGATCGGCGACTCCAGCAGCCTGCTTCAAGGGACCGACGTCGATGGCCTCGAAGCCGACCTGTTCGACGAGCTGCCGCAGGATTTCCTTGCCGCGGGGATCATCTCCGGCTGCGAGAACGAGTTGCATCGATTGCAGGTCAGCGCCTTGGTCGCCTGGGCCTGCAAGGATAGTCGAGCCGACTTCCACCATGTGACACATCTCAGGGTCGGCATCCGGCTCCGGAGCTGGCCACTTCTGACAAGTACTCTGTCCGCTCCGCACCTAGTGAACGTGCTCTGCCGGGACCAGAGTAGATGCTGACAGGAGAGACGAACGCATGTCAGCACCGGTAGCCAGCCCCACGAAAACAGCCGCCCGCGAGACCATCAAGGTCCGCCGTATGGACTTCGAGTTCTCGGAGTCGACGCCGACCTTCTGGTTCGACGACAACCCGCTGCTCACCGCGACCTTGTCCGCCCTGGCCGTGTCCTTTCCCCCAGGGGAGCGCTACTTCATCGCCAGCGTGCGTCACTTTCTCGATCGAGTGGACGATCCGGAGCTGCTCGCCCGCGTGAAGGCGTTCGTGGGGCAGGAGGCGAACCACACGAAGGAGCACATCGCCTTCAACAAGTTCCTCGACAGCCGCGGCTTCCCGGCGAGCGCGATGGAGCGCTGGGTCGCCGATCGGGTCGGCGAGCTGCAGAAGCGCTCGAGCCCGGAGTCCAACCTGGCGCGTACGGCGGCCCTCGAACACTTCACGGCGATCCTCGCCTCGGTGCTGCTCGAGCACCCCGAGATCGCCGAGCGCATGAGCCCCGAGGTGGCTCGGCTCTGGGTGTGGCACGCCATCGAGGAGGTGGAGCACCGCTCGGTCGCCTTCGACGTCTACAAGATCGCGGTCGACGACGAGAAGCTGCGCATCAAGGTGATGCTCGCGACGACGGTGATCTTCGTGCTGGTCAACAGCGTACGCACCGCGATGCTGCTGCGCGCGTCCGGGCGCCAGTGGGAGCTGCGCTCGCTGCTGAAGGGCCTCAACGTGATGTGGGGCAAGCCGGGGCTGTTTCGCAAGGTGGTGCCACACTACCTCGAGTATTTCCGCAAGGATTTTCATCCGTCGCAGCTGGACTGCGAGCAGCACCTCGAGGCGGCCAAGCAGCGCTACCTCGGCGCCCTGGCGTGAGCAGCAGAGAGCGCTACTTGCCGCCGAGGCAGGCGCCGTAGACGTCCTGGGCGGCGCTGAAGGCAGCTTCTTCCGCCACGCACGCT
>JAGQIY010000170.1 GCA_020430865.1 Myxococcales bacterium | reverse complement strand
GATCGCGTGCTCGAAGCGGTTCTCTCGAGCGAGCGCGAAGAAGACCGCGGCGCCGCCGAGGAATGGTTCGTAGTAGGTGGTGATGTGCTCGGGCAGGCGCGCCAGCACGTCGGGCAGGAGGCGCGTCTTCCCGCCGGCCCATTTCAAGATCGGCTTGGGGGGAGGTAACCCATCGCGCCACTCCTCGGAGGTTTCCCGATCCTTGGCAACGTGCCGCGGTTTGCGTGTCGCGACCATCACCGCTCCCGGGCCACGAGCGCACGGGCGTCGCTGAGCGCCGGGGCTCGCTTGGGACAGGGGGCGTCGTGGTGGCTCGGCATCCGAGAGGAGTTAGCGGGCTATCGATCGCGAGTAAAGTTCCTGGCAGAGTCTAGCCATGGATGACGACGCCCCATGGGTTGCATCCGATCCCTTCGGACGGCTGAGGCGAGCCTGGCCCGCCGCCCACGACCGTTTCGTCCGCTCTGTCCTGCCGCTGCTGTATGCTCGCGACGGCGCGCGCGCGGTGCTGCTCGGAGGATCGCTGGTCAACGGAGGCAGTGACTCCTACTCGGACATCGACCTGACCGTGGTGTGCGACCCCGAGGTGCGCGATGAGTGGCTCGAGGGAGAGCGGCTCGCGCGGGAGCTGGGTGCGCTCAGCGCGTTTCGCGGCGATCACCTGCGGGAGCCGCGCCTGCTCATCTGCTTGTTCGAGCCGCCGTTGCTGCACGTCGACCTGAAGCTGGTCACGCCCGTGGAGGCGGGAGAGCGAGTGGAGCCCCGCGCGGTTCTGTTCTGCAAGGACTCGAGTCTCCGCGGCGTCTTCGACGCACCTCAGATCGACTTGCCTGGTACCCAGCGTGACTGGACGGAACCGAGGGTCTGGACCTGGTTGCACTACGGAGGCAGCAAGGCGGCGCGGGGTGAAGTGTTCGAGTGTCTCGATCTCCTGGCGTTCCTGCGCGGCCGAGTGCTGGCTCCAATGGCGCTGATGGCGAGCGGGCACACGGGGCTCGCCGTTCAAGGAACTCGTCGAGTCGAGACTCGCGCGCCCGCGTACCTCGAAGCGTTGACCCGCTGTGTTCCCGAACCAAGCGCCGCTTCCTGCTTCATGGCCCTCGGTGCCGCACGGGAACTCTACGTCATGCTGCGCAGTGACCTTGGCTGGTCTGCCGGTGAACCGCGCCTGGAAGCCGCGGTCAGCCAGTTCCTGACGATGGAGCAAGCCAAGCTCCTGGCTGGCTGAGATCAGCTCCCGGTCGCATCGATCTCCAGCCGCTTGATCATCTTCTGCAGGCCGAATCGAGACACGCCCAACAGCTTCGCGGCGCGGGTCTGATTGCCGCTCGTGCGCTCCAGAGCTTCACCCACCAGGCGTCGCTCGAGCAGTTCGAGGGCGCGCTTCAGGTCGAGTCCTGCCTCCGCCTCGCGCGCTTCACGGCGCAGCTCGGGGCTCAGGTGTTCGGGGCGCAAGCTGCCATCGCAGAGCACTGTGGCCCGACGCAGCTCGTTCTGCAGCTGTCGCACGTTACCCGGCCAGGAATAGTCTTCGAGCACCCGCAGGGCGGCTGCGCTGAGCTTCGGCGCCGTCTCCGCCATCTGGGCGAGGAAGTGGTGGCACAAGAGGCGCACGTCTCCGGGGCGTTCCCGGAGAGCCGGCACCTGCAGTGAGAAGCCGTCCAGGCGGTAGAATAGATCCTCGCGGAAATTTCCTTGCTTGACCAGCTCGGGCAGGTTGCGGTGGGTGGCGGCGATGATGCGGACGTCCACCCGCCTCGTGCTTGCTGCGCCGACGGGCCGGATCTCTCCACGCTCCAGCACGCGCAGTAGCTTGGCCTGCATCGCCAGGCTCATCTCGCCGATCTCGTCGAGGAAGAGGCTGCCACCATCTGCCAACTCGAAGAGCCCGACCCGGTTCTTGTCGGCGCCGGTGAAGGCGCCCTTCACGTGGCCGAACAGCGTGGACTCGAGCAAGCTCTCGGGCACTGCAGCGCAGTTCTCCGCAACGAACCCGCGCTTGCTCCGATCGCTCGCGCGATGCACAGCGCGAGCCACTAGCTCCTTTCCGGTACCGCTCTCGCCGTAGACCAGCACGGGAAGCGACGTCTCGGCGACTTTGTCGATCAGCCGGAGCAGCTCCACCATCTGCGGGCTCTCGCCGACGATCTCCGGGTGCGGTCTTGAATCGAGCTGACGCTTCGCCAGCACCAGCTCTCTGCGCTCGTCCTGCAACGTGGCCTCCAGGCGCCGCTTCGATCGCTCGGCCTGCCTCGCGGCGCGCCGCAGTAGCAGCTGATCGCGCGCCTCGGCGATCGCGATGGACGCCACGCTGCTCAGCAATCGCACCCAGGCCAGCTCAGTCTCACCGAAGGCGCCGCGGCGATCTCGGTCGTCCAGGTAGACCACGCCGAGCACCTCGCCCCGCGCGACGAGGGGCACGGCTAGCACGCTGCGCAGGTTCAGCGCATGAACACTCTCGGTGAGTTCAGGCAGTTCCCCGAGGGCATCTACCGCGACGACTGGTTCCCTCGCGGATACGGCTCGGGTGGCCAAGGTCATCGAGAGCTGGCGCTGATGCGCCGACAGGTCCTCCCGTGAGAGGTTGCGAGCCGCGCGCACTCTGAGCTTGTTCCCGGGTGCCTTGAGCAGGAGCAGGCCGCGCTCCACACCGGTCCAGAGCACCAAGGCATCGAGCACCTGGTTCAGCAGCGCTCGCAGATTTCCCCTCACCCCCAAACCTCTGACCAGCTGCTCCAGCTTGAGTAGCTGGGCGCCGGCCAGCACGTCGTGCCCGGCCAGCTCCAGATCGAAGAGCGACGTCAGGCGCTTCACCCACGGGAGTTCGTCCGTCAGTGGACGATATTCCTCGGGGACCTCTTGTCGCAGCTGGGAAGCAGCGTGCTCCGCGGCGCGCCCCAGCCGCCGCGCGAAGTCCCCGCTGCGCAAGGACGCGGCCAGGGCCGCCCCGGCAGCCAGCGCGGGGCCGCGACTGATCAGCGGCGCGGGCTCTGCGGCCAGGGCGACGAGTTCGCGCAGCACGGCGTCGGGGCGCCCGAAGCGACCAGTCTCTCCGTCCAGCGCCATCAGGGCGCGTGCCTTCCACCACTCGAGTCGCGACGAGACGGGGAGTGTCGTGTCGCGAGCCAGCTGTTCCAGCTCCGGGAGCTCGCTGGCGGTGACCTGACCGTCCGGCAGACTCGCGGCGTGAGCGCGATGGACCTGGTCGGCTTGCAGGCGTAGCGCTCCCAGCAGCAGGCGCTCGGCAGGCGATGCGTCTACGAAGCGCTGGTTGACCTCCGCCACTCTCGCGGCGAGGGCGGGGAGCTGCTCTGGGTTCGAATCCGCGCGGCAAACCGCTAGCTCGATCGAGCTCAGTGTCGCCGCGCGCTGACAGCCATGGTCGCCGCTGCGAGTCGCGAGATCGATCGCGCTGTCGAAGGCATCTGCCGCGGGTGCATACGCGCCGGTCGCCAGCAGCGCCGCTCCGAGATTCAGCTGGGCTCGCGCCGCCCGGGACAGCTCGCAGAAGTGGCCGAACATCAGGCTGGCGCGCTCGGCCGCCTGGATCGCCCGCCCGAGCTTGCCGCAGTCGGTCGCCGTGGCGGCGACGCCCGTCAGATACGTTGCCTCCTCCGTGGGTGCTCCCGCGCGCCTCGAGTGCTCGACCGCGCGCTCGAAGGCTCTCAGTGCACGCTCCACGTTCCCCCGTTGATGTTCGAAGAAGCCGCGGAGTCCCTGAGCGCGGGCCCGCTCCTCGTCGCCGTGAGCGAGCACCTCCGCAAGCTCTAGATCGGTCTCCACTGGCTGGAGTGAGGCCTGTCCGAGCGCAGCCTTGCGGAGCCGGAGTAGAACTCTGGCCTCCAGGGCGTTGATTCCCGGCGGATCGAAGCGAAGCGCTGCCTCCGCCGCATCGACATCGCCGAGCTCGAGGGATGCACGTGCCAACGTACCACGTAGACGATCTGCGATTCGATCCTGATCTGGGGGCGAGGACAGCAGTTGCTTCAGGGTTGCGCGAGCCATGGCGCTTGCGCCCGCCGAGTCTCCCATGCGTCGCAGGGTCTCTGCGTGCTCGGCGCGGCTGTCCAGGTCGGCCTCGGTGTTCAGGATCGAGAGCGCCGTCGCGAACTCACCGCGGCGGCGAAGTGCGCTTGCCAGGGCCACTCGCAGCTCGGGCTCGGCGTCCCCCTCGTGCACCAGCTCCACGCCGGCGAACAGACATGCGAGGCTCGGTTCCCTGCTCAGCGCGAGGCCGAGCGTCTGGAGCGAACGCGGCACTCGTTCTGGGGAGTCCGCGCGGAGCAGCTCTCTCTCTCCAAGCATGATCGCGGGAAAGCTCTGGCAGTGGTCGAGTACACGAGCAGCGAGCTCGGCCTCGCTGACGTCTGGGATGCGCAGATTGGCTGCCTCGGCTCCGACCAACTCGACCAGCCAAGCTCGACGCCCTCGGGGCGATAGCGGGCCAACATGGCGAGCCTCGGCGGGGGACTCGCAGCACTGCGGGGCCAGGGGCACCGCGAGCTCCAGGCAGCGCTCGACCCACTCTCGCGGCGCCCCTTCCAGGTCAATGCGCGTGTCGGGGTGCGCGGCGCCCAGCAGCTCTGCACGTCTCACCCATAGGTAGCTAGATTCCACGCGGAATGGATCTGGGGTGAGAGCGGGGTCGGGCTCTCCAAGCAGATGACAGGCTTCTCGCCACAGCCACCTCGCTGGCGGTCGGTGCTGACTCCGGGGAGCCAGCAAGTTATCGATGACGCTCGCCAGGGCTTGAGCCTCCCGACCCGAGCGAGGCAGCTCGGTGGCGAGTCCCGCCGGAGCGCGGTGGCTCCTGGCGGCGGGCAGTGCGAGCTCGAGCAGCGTGAGGCCAAGTGCGTAGAGATCGCGGTCGCGCCCGCTGCTGCTGCGTCCTTCGACCAGGTTCGGATCGAGGTAGCGCGGAGTGGCCCCCCGGGGGATCCGGGTGCTCAGCGGCGCAACCAGCCCGAGATCCAGCAGCCACGCGCTCTGACTCTCCGTATCCCAGCGCAGGTTGTCCGGTTTCACGTCGCCGTGACAGAGACCCCGTGCATGCAGGGTCGCGAGCGCCCGGCTCACGTCACGCAAGATCTTCAGCAAGGCTGTCTCATGGAGCACGCACTCTGCTGCGTCAGCACCGGGGAGGTAGCGCCACACGCTGTACACGCCGGCTGCATCAGGCGTGACGTGCCGGGGCGCCGCAGCCTCGGGGAGCTGTCCGAACCCGAGCAGCTCCGGCAGGCTCTCGCAGCGGGTGAACAGCGCGTGCCGGGCTTCGTTGGTCAGTGTTTCCGCGTGGTTTGGCTTGGCGAGCTTGACCAGCTCGGTCCCCGAGGCGCGGAAGAGCCAGGCGCTGCTACCCTCAGCCACGGCCGTGCCGAGCCGCTCCCAGGCATTCGGAGACGCCAACTGAGTTGGCTTCGTGCGGTCCTCAGCCATCTGATAATGGTTGGAGGCATCCTGATTGATGTCAACTTCGTTGGCGCAGGGACGCCCGGGGGTCGTGTCTTCCCAGGGGACGAGCAAGGCGGCTCTTCGCGTCTGAAGCGGCGACGGTTCCCCGGCGCCTGAACTGAGCGCGCCTATTTGCACGCGCCGAGGTCGGCGCCACCACGGATCCAGGCTTGGATTGCCCTGAGTTCGCTCAGCTCCAGGGAGAAGCCCTGAGCCGGCATCGCGTCGAGGCGCACGAACCACTCGCGCAGCCGCTCGCGCTCGGCTGCGTCGGCGACCAGTTTTCCGCTCGGCAACGCTACTCGATGAACGCTGGCGCCCGGCGCCGCGCCCTGGATGAAGTTGCTCTCGTTGCGTAGCAGCTTGTACATCATGTAGCTGTTTTCGGGGCGGGCGGGGTCGATGATTGGCATCTGAACGCCAACTCGCTTCGGGTTCTCCAGCGGGGAGTCTGCACGCGGGCCGATCTCCGTCTGGTGTGCGACTTGGTTCAACGCCGTGCGCTCGACCCCGCTCGAGCTGCTCAAGTCCAGACCCTGGCGGGGGACGCCGACGCACTCCCCGGTGCTCGGGTCCGGCGCTTCTTCGGCGGCGCAGCCACCCCGTCCCTCAGGGCTGCTCACATGGCAGTTGCCGCAGCCCGCGCGATCCCCACGGAACAGGTTCAGGATCTCTTGGCAGCTCGGCACGCTCGGCTCTGCTGGCCTGGACTCGTCGGCAGTACCCGTGAAGAAGTTGAACTTCAAGGGCACCCCGGAGGCTTCGAGGGGAGCGCCGTCGAACGCCCTGAAGCCGTTCGCGCCGTCCTCGGAGGCAACGACGAGCTCGAACGTATAGAGCGTGCTCGGCTCCAGGCGGCCGTCTTCGAACAGGCGGTAGCGGACCACGCGCTCTACGACGTCGTACTCTGGTTCCAGGAAGACAGCGCCATCCGGCGTCGTGCTGTAGAGGAGCACGCTCTGGCGGATCGCGGTGGACGGATCGAGGAAGCGATCGAAGCGCAGCTCGATGTCGGTGTTGAGGGGAACGCCCTCGCAGTCCGGTGCGCTCTGGCAGTCGGTCCCTTGCCCAGGAGTCGGGTAGGTGGCCACCACGTGGAGTGGCGGCCCATGATTCTTGTCGAGCGTGGGCTCGCCTTGATCGCAGCCCAAGAGGGCGAACGAGGCCAGCGCGGTGATGCTCAAGCGACGCGCTGGCGCGAGTAGTCGGTTCAGGCCTCCGCGTAGAGGTTCAGCTGCTCGCGGACCTTGTCCTCGGTCACACCGGTCTCGATGCTCTCCCGCAACACGTCTGCCAGGGCCAGGAGCAGATCGTCGGCGCCCTTCTCTTCGATCAGGCGGCTCAGCAGCTTGCGCGCTTCGCGGCTGTCGTCCTCCCGCAGAAACTCCCGGATCTTCTCGATGGTGATGTCTCCCTGAAAATCCAATTGCAAGTTGTCGAGCAAGTAGCGGACGAGCTCCTTCACGG
>JAGQIY010000169.1 GCA_020430865.1 Myxococcales bacterium | reverse complement strand
TGCTCAGCGGACTGTCCAAGCTACTGCGTGGGGGAGTCCGATGACGTCGCTTGCTACGCGTGCATCTTCCCCGAGCTGCGCCCGGATGGCGCCTGCTACGCATCGACGCGTGACGCCTGCGCGGGCGATCTCGATTGCGTCCGCTACGTCGACTGCCGCGCGAACTGCATCCAGGTGCTCGGCAACACGCCCTGAGGACTGGCGCCGGCCGAGTCAGTCCCAGGTGCCGCCGACGGCTCGCCCAGCGCTGAACCAGACCTCGAATCTTGCGCCCGATGGCAGCACGAAGAGCCAGCCTCCCGTGCGCTGTCCGTCAGCGTAGCTCCCACGTTCGCGCAGATCTCCGGTCGCGTAGCGGTCCTCTGCTGGACCCTCTCGACGACCTGCGCGGTACGTCTCGAAGCCTGCCGGTTTCCCCGTCTCCAGGTAGCGACGTGTCCGACCCTCGAGCACGCCCGCGCGGTAGGTCGCCTGGCTCACCAGCTTGCCATCACTGTAGGTCTCGAGGGTGCCATCGAGCAGGCCGGCTCGGTAGGGCTCGACGCGCTGCTTTCGGCCCTCGCCGTCGTACACCGTGAACCTTCCAGTTCCCTGCGGATCGAGATCGCAGCGCTGGATGACGCGTCCCTGTTCGTCTTCCAGCTGCCATTTCCCCCAGGGACGCCCCCGGCGGTACTCGCGACGCCGTAGCACCTCGCCCAGGCCGTCCAGCACCAGAAACGGTCCATCGAGTCGGCCTCGGGAGAACATCGCCCGCTCTTCACCCTCCTCGAGAATGCGCACCCAGAGGCCCTCTTCCAGGCCTTCTTCCTTCGTTCCGCGCTGGCTGACTTCCCCGTCTTGCAGGACCTCGTAGTCGCCCTCTGGCTGCCCCAGCACCACCACCGAGCGCCGCACGTAGTCCGAGTCCGCTGCGCGGAACTCCTCGATGCCGTGGGGCAGCCCGCGTCGTGTTGGGACGACTCTGATGTCGCCGCCCTCCTCGCGTAGACTGAGCCGACCTCGCGCTGGCGCGCCGTGCTTCATCTGGATCCACTCGACCTCGCGCTGACCGGGAGCGTAGAAATGCCAGGTGCCGCTGGGGGCGCCGTCCTGGAAGCGCTGGATGGTGCGGCGTTCGCCGCTGGGGCGTTGCGCGATGACCTCTCCATCGAGTCGTCCGGCGCTGAAGTGACCCGATACCCAGACGCCGCCCTGCTCGTGATAGGTAGCGAAGGGGCCATCCCGCGCGTCTCGATGAAACGCCCCGCGCTCGAACACGGCGCCGCTCGGGTAGAAGCTCACGAACGGCCCCTCGCGCAGCGCACCCGCACGGCATTCGACGCGCTCCGGGCTGCCGTGCCGGGTGGAGCCCGCTGGACACTCGATGTCCCGCGCCGGGGCCTCCAGGGGCTCGCTGCGCACGCACAGAGCGTGGGCCTTGCTCTGCGAAGAGTCGAGCACCCCGATCGGCGTCGCCGCGTAGTCGCACATGCGAACGCCAAGCGCGTACTTTCCGTCCGGGCTTGGCCCGGCGAGCCAGACCCTGCGCACGTCGTTGGCTTCGCTCCAGTCGTAGAGAGGCGCGGGGCAGCGGCTCATCAGGGAGAGGGCTTCGCTCTGATTGGGCAAGCGCCAGTCGGAGTGTCCGCCCGCTCGACGCGACTCGCAGCGGCGCCGAGCGAGATCCTGGGTTCGCTGGTGGGGTCCGTCGGGTAGTAGCCACACGAGT
>JAGQIY010000168.1 GCA_020430865.1 Myxococcales bacterium | reverse complement strand
CGGCCAGGCGCCTTGGCAACAGCAAGCTGCGCCCCAGGCTGGCTATGCGGCGCCGCCGGTCGCCGCGGCGCCGGCTCTGCAAGCTCCGCCCGCCCAGCAGGCCGCGCCGGCGCAGCAAGCCGCCTATGGACAGCCTCCAGCCGGCTACGGTCAGGCGGCGGGCGCCTACGGTCAGGCGGCGGGCGCCTACGGTCAGGCGGCGGGCGGATACGGTCAAGCCGCTGGCGCCTACGGCGCCGCCATGGGCGGCGCGATGGCGGGCGGCGCGATGGCAATCGGCGGGGGCGGCTTCGCCCCGGGCGCTGCCGCAGGGCAGCAACAGGGCGGCATGGTGAATCAGCTGGCGCAGGCCGTCGGCGCTCCGACCCTGGGCGCCCAGCGCTTGGCGTATCTACGCAAGGTCTACGGGCTGCTCACGGCGTCCGCCTTCGTGGCGGTGATCGTGGGCTACGCCGCGGTGTCGCTCGGACCGACGCAGACGATGACTTCGCCGGAAGGCAAGATCGTTCAGGTGCCAATGCTGGTCGGCGCGATGCTCGCGAACCCGACGCTGCAGTACATCGCGTTCGGCGCGCTGTTCGTCGGCACCATCGTCGCCAGCTGGTTCAGCAAGGTGAAGTACCTCAACGTCGCCGCGCTGATGGGCGTCGCAGCCTTGATGGGGCTCGAAATGGCTCCGATGGTCTTCGTCGCCCAGTACTACGCTGGCCTCGGAGAGACGATGAGCGCGGCGCCAGTGCGCGACGCTTTCCTGATGGTGCTGGCGGTGTTCAGCTCGATGACCGCCTACGTCTTCGTGTCGCGCAAGGACTTCTCGTGGCTCTGGAGCATCGTCTCCATCGGCTTCGTGGTGGTGTTCATCGGCTGCATCATGGCGATCTTCCTGGGCAGCGAGCCGTTCAGCCTGGCCATCGCCACCGCTGGCGCGATCCTCTCGACGCTCACGCTGCTGTACGTGACCTGGTACATCTTCCGGAAGAGCGAGATGGATGACGCCGTGGGCGACGCCCTCGCCTTGCTGGTGCAGCTACGAAACCTGTTCATGTTCTTGCTGCGCATCTTCATGTCGAACCGCTGAGGCGAAGCGCCCGCGCTGCGCTTCCTCGACGCGTTCGCCAACCGCTCGCCTCGCCTCAGGCCTGGCGGGCGGTTGGCTTTTGTAGGTGGCTCGAGCGGGAGTCGTTGCTTCGAGTCCGGGAATGGGAGACACCCGTCGCCATGGTCGACGCAGCAGACGGAAAGGGCAGCGACGAGAACGCCGACAAGGGCAAGGACAAGGACAAGGACAAGGCGCCTCCGAGAGAGCGCAGCGTCACGACCCAGCATGAAGCGACGATTCGCGGCGCCCGCATCCCCTACAGCGCCACCGCGGCGACGCTGATCCTGAGGGACGCGGAGGACGAGCCCCAGGCGAGCATTTTCCACGTGAGTTATCTGCGGGGGGACGTGGAGGACGCGTCTTCGCGCCCCGTGACGTTCGCCTTCAATGGCGGTCCCGGCTCCTCCGCCATGTGGCTGCACCTGGGGTGCTTCGGGCCTCGACGGCTGCGGATGTCGGACGCGGTCGCTCCTCTCCCCCCACCCTACTCGATCGTGAACAACGAGCATTCGCTGCTCGACCTGAGCGATCTGGTGTTCATCGATCCGGTGGGCACGGGCTACAGCCGGGCTCATGGCAAGGCGAAGGACAAGGAGTTCTACGAGATCAAGCGCGACGCGACGTCCCTGGCCGAGTTCATCCAGGCCTGGCTCACCAGGCACGGACGCTGGAGCTCACCGAAGTTCCTGGCGGGGGAGAGCTACGGCACGACGCGCGCGGCGGCGATCACCGACGAGCTACTGCAAGCCGGCGTGGTGGTGAACGGCAGCATCATGGTGTCCAACGCCATGCACTTCGGCACCCTGGCGTTCGAGACCGGAAATGACCTCCCGTACGTGCTGTACCTGCCGAGCTACGCTGCCGTTGCTGCGCATCATGGTGTCGTGAAGCCCCCGAACGGCGACCTCGAAGCGTTCCTCGAGGAAGCGCGCGCTTACGCGATCGGTGACTATGCGCGGGCGTTGTTCCAGGGCCACAGGCTGCCATCCGAGGAGCGCACCCAGGTCGCGCTCAAGCTAGCGTATTTCACCGGACTCAGCGCGGTGTGGATCGAGCGCGCGGATCTGCGCATCGAGATCGGTCGCTTCACGAAGGAGCTACTGCGGGAGCGCGGTCACGTGATCGGTCGGCTCGACGCGCGCTACCTCGGCAGCGATCCGGACCACGTCGGCGAGCTTCCGATGGAAGACCCGAGCTTCATCCAGCCGCTCGGTCCCTACACCGCCACGGTGAATCAATACCTCGGCAAGGAGCTCGAGTATCCGGAGACGCGGCGCTACGAGGCCATCAGCCTCAAGGTGAACGAGAGCTGGAGCTGGGCCGACGACAAGCGCATGGGCTACCCCAACACGGCGGAACATCTGCGGCGCAGCATGCTGATGAACCCTCACCTGAAGGTCTTCTTCGCCAACGGGCTCTACGACCTGGCGACGCCCTTCTTCGCCACCGAGTACACCGCGTCGCACCTGGGACGCGAGGAACACATCCGCGCCAACGTGTACGAGGCGACCTACCCGGCCGGCCACATGATGTACGTGCACCCGCCGTCGATGGAGCGCCTGCGGGACGACCTGGAGCGATTTTACCGCGCGGCAATTCCATCCTGAGCCAGGCCGCCGCCGCTGCCTCACAAGAACCAGCTGACGCCCCAGACAGCGAGCCCGACGATCACGAAGCTCAGGTTGCCGGGGCCGCCCTTCGCCCGGCGATCGAAGGCGTAGCCCAGGAGCGCGATCGGCCAAGCGCAGACGCTCGCTGCGAGCCAGAACGGCCACGCAAGACCTGGCCAGCGCCGACCGTCGTAGACGATGAGCAGCGTCACGATGAGCCAGGTCGCGATCTGCCCGGGCAGCTGAATGATCGGGATCAGCAGGCCCAGCAAGGCGAACACGGGCGGCGTCACGGCCATGATCGTCCCGACGGGATCCGGCTCTGCGTCACTCAGGCTCACTGCCGCCGAGCATACACCAAGCCCGGGCTAGCGCCGGGGCGCGCTGCGTTTGCCGAGCGACTCAGGCTAGACGCTGAAGTCGATGTCGGGGCCGACCGGCACGATGCCCGTCGGATTGATGGTGCGATGGCTCTGGTAGTAGTGCCCCTTGATGTGATCCAGGTGCACCGTCTCGGCCACGCCGGGCAAGCCATGGATGCGCCGCGTGAACGCCCAGAGGTGCGGGTAGTCGACGATGCGGCGGCGATTGCACTTGAAGTGGCCAACGTAGACCGGATCGAAGCGCAGCAGCGTCGTGAACAGGCGAACGTCTGCCTCGGTGAGCTGATTGCCGACCAGGTAGTCCTTGCCTCGCAGCATGGACTCGAGGCGGTCCAGCGCGGCGAAGAGCCGCTCGACGGCTTGTTCGTAGGCCTGCTGAGTCGTGGCAAAGCCAGCCTTGTAGACGCCGTTGTTGACGTCGTCGTAGACCCAGGCGTTCACCGCATCTATTTCCGCACGCAAACTCTCCGGGTACAGATCCAGGTCATTGCCAGCGAAAGACTCGTTGAACATGCGGATGATCTCCGCGCTCTCGTTGTTGACGATGGTCTTCGTCTGCTTGTCCCAGAGCACGGGCACCGTCACACGCCCGGAGTAGTCCTTCTGCGCCAGCGTGTAGACCTCATGCAGGCGCTGCTTGTGATTGAGCGTGTCCGGGTGCGCGTCGTCGAAGATCCAGCCCTCCTCGAGCATCAGCCAGTGCACCACGCTGACGTCGATCGCCGACTCGATCTGCTTGAGCGCGCGCACGATCAGCGTGCGGTGCGCCCAGGGGCAGGCGTAGCTGACGTACAGGTGGTAGCGACCTGGAGAGAACGGGAAGCGCGCGGAGTCGTCCGCCTTCACCCACTCGCGAAAGCTCGAGTCGTGGCGAACGAAGTGGCCGCCGGTCTTGTCCGTGTCGTACCACTCGTCGTGCCAGACTCCGTCTACCAACATCCCCATACCCGGCAGCCTAGGCCGCATCGAGGCGGAGCGCATCCTCGTCTTGGTTGCGCGAGCGGAACACTCTGTTGGGGAGCGCTCGCAGCGCGGAGTTCAGTGCTTGCCAGGCTGCGCGCCCTGGTCCCGGTCGGAGGAGGGCGCGGCGGTCTGCCCCTGCTCGTACACCATGACGGTGTCACGACCTGCCGCCTTGGCGGCATACAGCGCAGTATCTGCCGCGCGGAATAGATCCGTAGCGCTCTTGCCGTGGAGATCCGTACAGGCGACGCCCATCGAAGCCGTGACTCGCCCGAGCGTCTGACCCTCGTGGCTGATCTCCAGCTCCCCGATCGCCTTCCGTGTGGCTTCCGCGCGCTCGTAGGCGGACTCCGCAGATGCTTCGGGCATGATCACGACCAGCTCCTCGCCACCGTAGCGGCAGACAACATCCGTGGAACGGAAGCTGGTGCGCAGCAGCTGGCTCACGCCCTTCAGCACTTGATCGGCGGCGGCGTGACCGAAGGTGTCGTTGTAGCGCTTGAAGTGATCCAGGTCGATCATCACCAGGCTGACGGGTCGACCCGTGCGAGTGGTCCGCGTCAGCTCTCGCTGAAGCGTTTCCTCGAGGTACCTTCGATTGTAGAGACCCGTGAGCGGATCTCGGGTCGCCTGCAGACGCAACGTGTCGCGCAGCTTGAGGTTCGCGAGAGCCAGCGCGATGTGCTCGCTCACGCTGACCACGATGCGCTCGCGGCTCCGCACGACGCTGGCGTGAAGGTGACCTTCGCCAACCTGATTGCGCATGTGAAGCACGCCCAGCGCCTCGCCCTGGGCCATCATCGGGATGCAGGTGTATTCGCTACCGCCGTGCAGATCCGCGTGGTTACAGGGCGGCGCGAGACGAGCGCCGCCATAGCGGTGACTGCGGCTGCGGCGCATCGCCCAGCAGCTCTCGGCGCTGAACTGCTCGACCAGTGATGGCTCGTCGCCCCACTGAGCCACCAGCTGCACCTGGGTGCGGTCGCTGCCCATGATGTAGACGGCGCCTGGCTCGCGCCTGAAGATGCGGCGACAGAACCCGCTCACCACGAAGTAGAACTCCTCGGTGGTGATGCAGCTCTGTAGCAGGTCGCCCATCTCGGTGATCAATGCCTCTTCTTCGGCGCGCTCTTCCATCGCCGCGATGCTGTTCTGCAGCTCGGCGTTGTTGTTCCGGAGCTCCTCCTCGATCCATTTCCTCTCGGTAATGTCGCGAACGGTCTGCACCGCACCGATCACGGTCTGCCCCTCGCCGAGCAGGGGAAAGCAGTCGATCACGACGTAGCTCCCAGCCTCGACTGGCGTACGCAGAACGAGCTCCACGGCGTCGACCCGGGTGCCCCGCAACGCGTGCTGCAGCGGTGTATCCAGAGGGAGCACGGTGTCTTCCGTGCCCGGTCTCACCAACTCGAACTCGGAGAACCAGTCCGCTGGGCCGCTGCTCGAGGCCAGGTTGAACAGCCTGCGCGCGGCGCGGTTCGCGTACACCAGCGCACCCGCTGCGTCGCACACCACGACCGAATCGGGGAGTTGGTCGACGGCGGAGTGGAGCAGACCGCTCTCCAGGCGAACTTTACCCAGATCCACCACCGAGTGAGCCCCCAGGTTGGCTGGCGGCTGCGAGATCGCAACGGACATACCGCGCTGAACGGCCGCAGCGGCCACCGCTTGAGCCAGGCAGTCACCTCTCGTAGCTTTTCGAGTTTCCGCCGAGCGCTTCTCTGGGGGTGAAGCGCCCGGGGCGGCGCCAACCGTAGCACGGCGCTGGGCGCGGGCAGCAGCTGGACCAGCGTGGGGAGCGTCCCGCCTGGCTCGAGCTCGATCTCGGAGGATGCCGCGCCCTCGACCGCGTGGAGTTCTTCGGCACGTCCGGCCACGTCGCTCATAACTACGACATCCAGTTCTGGGATGGTTCCGCGTGGCAAAGCTTGCTGACCGTGGACGGCAACACCGACCTCCACAACGTCCACGACTTCGACCTGGTCGCGACGGACAAGGTCCGCTTCTTCGGTCGACTCGGGTCGACGTCCCAGACCAGCTACGTCCGAGTCAACGAGCTCGAAGGGTACTGAACGCAGCCACGCCGAGCGGTCGGATCGACGGCCCTGGGAGTGGCGCCAGGTCGCTCCCGGGGCCCCGCTTCGAGGCCTCACGCTGCTCGAACGCCCCGCCGAAGCGTGCCCGCCGCGCCCTCCCCCAGAACCACAAAAATCCCTGAATTTTCCCCAAGTTTCGGGGGTGAGGAACGCCGTCCCCGCACCCATGTGCGGCTTTGCTTGACAGGGTCCCCAGAGATGATAGAAGCCGCGGTCCCAACCGGGTCATTAGCTCAATTGGTAGAGCAGTGGACTCTTAATCCATTGGCTGAAGGTTCGAGTCCTTCATGACCCACTATTGTGGTGATGAATCACCACCAGAGATTCAGGACTCTCTGACCTCGAACGCGACGGCCTTGGCCGGCGCGTGGTGGAGAGGACGAAGCGGCGCACAGCCCGAGCAACGCGGAGCGCGGGCACGCCCCCACTCCGTTGGGCGGGCACGCGCGGGGCGAGGACTGGCGACGCGAAGTGTCGCGAGCGTAGCTCGCACAGGCTCCCTCGTGGGTATTTCACTCATCGTGATCACCCGTCACGCGATGGCGATCACGGGTTTCAGCGGATGGCGATCACGGTCTGGCGGTAGCGGCGCTGGTTGGACATGGGTTCAGGGTTCGGACTTGGACTTGCGTCGGGAGGGCCCCGACAGTTTGAGCTTGTGGGCTCGGTGCAGGACGCGGTCGCAGATGGCGTCGGCGAGGGTGGGGTCGTCGATGTACTCGTGCCACTTCTCAGGTGGCAGCTGGCCGGCGATCACGACCGAGCTGGCATCGTAGCGATCATCGAGAAGCTCGAGCAAATCTTGGCGGTGTTGATCGGTGAGCGGAGCCACGCCGAAGTCGTCGATCACCAGCACGTGAGTCTTGGCCATGCGCGCGAGGAGGCGCGCATAGGAGCCATCGGCGCGGGCAACCGTCAGCTCGTGGAAGAGCCGCGGCATCCGTCGATAGAGCGCCCTGTAGCCCTTGCGGCAGGCCTGGTGCGCGAGCGCGCAGGCAAGGTACGTCTTCCCAGTGCCCGTTGCTCCGGTGATGGTGACGTGCTGCGTTTCCGCGATCCATCTGCACGTTGCGAGCTGCGCGACGACGGCCTTGTCGAGCTTGCGATTGGCCGCGTAGTCGACACCCTCGAGGCACGCTTGAGTCACCTTGAGTTTCGCTTGGGTGAGTGAGCGCTTCAGGCGTCGGTTGTCGCGACTGAGTTGCTCAGCGTCCACAATCAGGCCGAATCGCTCGTCGAAGGCTAGGTCGTTCGCGACAGGCGTCGAGCGCTGGTCGTTCCAGGCTCCAAGCATGCCGAAGAGCTTCATCATTTTCAGTTTGTCCTCGGTTTCTTCATTCAACATCACGTTCTCCTTGGTAGTATTCCGGTCCTATCACATTGCCGTGCGGCACTGTCTGAGTGTTGGCTGACACCGCGGTGATCGGAGGGATCCGGTCAATCCCACGTTGGAGGATCGCCGCGACGTGGCGATAGGAGTGCGCGCCGACCAGGAGGGCCCGCTCGGACGCCGCCTCCAGGCGCGCAGCGCCATACTTCTTCTCGAGCTTTTTCAGGCCAAGGCAAGAGCGGTAGCCACGCTCCGGGTGAGGTTGCTCGCGCAGGATCGTGGCAGCAAGCGTTCCTGTCTGTGGCCCGACCTTACAGGCCCATGCGACGAGCGTCGCCGGTGTCCATTCGGCGTGCGCGCGGTGGGACGCGGGCATGTGTTCTGGGTTGGTCGTGTAGCCACCCTTCTTGTGGCTGCGCTGGTGTGACGTGATGCGCTTGCCGCGCAGCCAGACCTCTATTGTCCCCGCGGAAACACGCAAGTGCAACTTTTCGCCAGTCAGGGAGTGCGGAGCCGAGTAGTAGTGACCATCTGCCTCCACGTGGTAGTCCAGGCGAAGCTTGCACGCCTTCCACTCCCCGTAGACGAAGCGGCTGGCGGGCAGCGGTTTGAGCGCCGGACGATCCAGCCGCTCGAACAAGTCCCGACGACTGACGCCGTACCTGCGGAGCGGCGCTTGATTCAGCTCGGCAACCAGCTCGCGAATGCGCGTGTTCAGCTCGTCTAGCGAGTAGAAGACCTGGTTGCGGAGCTTCGCCAGCACCCAGCGCTCGACGACCTGGACGGCGACCTCCGCAGGTGCTTTGTCTCGCGGCTTGCGTTGCCGCGCGGGAATGCATACTGCTCCACAGTGGACGAGAAATTCCTCATAGGTGCTCTGCAGCTTTGGCTCGTATCGGCAAGCACCAACAACGGCAGCCTTGAGCTGGTCAGGTACGACGACCTCGGGCACTCCGCCGAAGTACTCGAAGGCTCGTTCGTGGCTTCGGATCCAATCCTGCGTCGACTGCGTGAGGGTTGCCTCGGCATAGGTGCAACTCGAAGCCCCGAACGCCGCGACGAAGAGCTCGACTTCTTGCACCTCGCCCGTCGTCGGATCCTGGATCCTCGGCTTGGCACCCGAGTAGTCGACGAAGAGCTTCTCTCCCCCACGATGGATCTGGCGCATCACGACGCCCTGACGCTTCTTCCACGCTCGATACAGGTTGCAGAACTGCGTGTAGCGATAGCCCTCCGGATGCCGACCGAGGTACTCGACGTGGAGCAGCTGCAGGGTGACACCCTTGCGTCGCAGCTCGACGTCGATCTCTGCAAGGTTGGGCGCTGGCCTCGCTCCGCTGACGCTCTTTGCGCCGTACAGTCGTGCGGCGAGCTCGCGCTCTTCGAGTGCCTCGATTTCTTGCCAGGTGGAAAATCCAGCCTGCTTGGCCCTAGACACCGTCTCGCCGACGCCACCAGCGCTCACGCCGACGCTCGCAGCGATCATTCGATGGGTGTGCTCCAGCAGCAGCTTCTGCCGCAGAATCTCTCTGATGTGTCGCATGGGAAGCCTCCGAGTCGCCATGCCCCGCGATACGTCGGGGCACGGCCGCAGGGGCCAACCAGTGCTGCTACTACCGGACGGATGTGCAGTATTTCGAGCGATCAGGAAGCCCGAAACGCGTGATCACGAT
>JAGQIY010000167.1 GCA_020430865.1 Myxococcales bacterium | reverse complement strand
GCAAATCTCGCCCGCCGCCGACCGTCGGCAGATCGATCTCCCCAAAGCCACCGGCGTGGGGCGTGGGCAGCCCAGCGGCGGTCTGCGGCAGCCCAGCAGCAGTCTGCGGCAGCCCAGCGGCGGTCTGCGGCAGCCCAGCAGCCACCTGAGGCAACCCCGCGGCGGGAGACGGGAGGGATGCCGCGGGCGATGGCAAGTCGCCTCCCAAGCTGGGCAGGCCCGCTGCAGGCGATGGTAGGTCGGCTCCGCCTCGCGCGACGCTGGGCAGATCGCCGCCTAGCGCGGGCAAATCGTTTCCGCGCGGCGAAGGCAGGTCGAAGCCACCTCGGGGCGCCACCGCAGGAAGATCTCCGGTGCCGACGCTCGGCAAATCTCGCCCGCCGCCGACCGTCGGCAGATCGATCTCACCAAAACCTCCCGCTGGACTCGGCAACTCGGCGCCACCTCGTGCGGGGCTTGGCAGGTCCAGGTCGCTCCGGCGACCTCCCAGCGTGGGCAGATCCGAGTCGAAGCTCGGCTCGGCGGGCTTCGATGCGCCAAGCGACGGCAGATCCGAGTCGAGATCGAAGTCGGCCTGAGGCTTTCCACCACCGAGCGATGGCAGGTCCACTTCGCCAAAAGACTCCATCGGGGGGCGCGGACCAGTGGCTCCGCCTCTGCGCGCCGGCGCCGGGAGGTCAGCGTTGGGTCTCGGCGCGATGGGCGCAGGCAGGTCCGCGGCGTCTCGACGCTGCCCGATCGCGGGCAGATCGAGCTCGTCGAGATCGGGTTCCGGTAGCGCTGGCTTGGGGATGGGTGGCTTAGCAGCCGAGGGTCGCGGCGGCCCCTTGGCTCCGAGCCCCAGCCCAGCGATGCCGACTCCGACGCCCACCTGAGTGGGCTTCTTCGATCGGTGAGGTACCGGGGGCGGCTGACTCGGACCCGAGTCCATTCCGAGACTCGCCCCGAGCACGGGACTCGGCCCGGTGCGACGGTTGTCGACCGCCGGCGGCTCGACCTTGAACGTCGTGCCGCACTTCGGGCAGCGCATCTTCAGGCCACTGGGTGGCACCCGACGCTCGTCGACCTGATAGGGAGCCTTGCAACCGGGACACTCGACCTTGAACATCTAGCCTCCAAGCGTAGCGGTATCGCTTGGCTTTGTCGTGGTTTCTGCGCGACCTACCCGGGTCGGGAGCGGCGCCATTTGGCTTTCTCGCTGTGGGCGCTCGGTGCTACAGCCGGGCTAGCTGGATGGATGATGACGACAGCCGCGACTCCCCTCGCCCGATCGAGGCTCCGCTGAGCCCCAACCAACGGGGACGGTGGGTGGGTGTGGTGAGTGTGTCCGTGCTGGTTGGGCTGGGTGCGCTGGCTTGGCCTGGAATGAAACCACCAGAGGCGCCCGCGTCTCCCAGCGCCAGCGCGTCGGTCGAGGAGGCTCCAGACGCTGGCCAGGCGATCGACTCCGGGTTGGAACTCGAGCTGGACGGAAGCCTCGCGCTCGCGGCCGCGGAACTGACGGACGACGATCCTCTGCTCGCGTACTCGGGCTGGTCGACCTGGCCGGACGGGGGCGCGGTTGCGCCGCTGCCCGGGGCGGCGCCGATCGCCGTGCGCTTTGGCGCCGCCCTGTTTCCCTATGCAGGTGCTGAGTTCGCGCCGCCGGATGCGCCCACCCGAGACGTCGCCTTGGCCCAGGCCGAAGCCGCTCTGGAGGTCGCAAAGACCGACTTCAAGCAGGCGGTCTCTCGTGGGAAGGGTGGGGGTGAGGATCTCGGCTTGATGCACCGCGGGATCCTCGAGCCACCGGTCGAGTACGCGCTGTTTACCCTCAAAATCGGCGCCGTCTATCCTCACCCGGTCGACACGCCACGCGGTTACTGGGTGATTCGTCGGGTGCGCTGATCGAGCCGCGCGTG
>JAGQIY010000166.1 GCA_020430865.1 Myxococcales bacterium | reverse complement strand
TCGATGTCGAGCTCGGTCTTCGGGAGCCGTTGCGGCTTGCGCGCGACGACTGGTGCCTCGGGCTCTCCGTCCGGATAAAGGTACTTATGCGCCGCGTCTATCACGCACACGCAGGCTTGCCGGGGTCCCGCTTGCGGCTTGCCCTTTCCGCGACGAACGCTGTAGTCGAATCCGCCAGTGCCTCCGCAAGTTTTGCACCCGACCTTCGGCGCTACGAGCAACGCCCGCTTGGTGTCCGACTTGACGATCAGCACGTGAGCCTTGACCTGCGGCGCGAACTGCCGCTTGTCGTACGGAAGCTCGATGACGCGGTCTCCACGGTTGGCTTTGTCGATGACCTCCTGGCGCCAGTCGTCGACAACGTCCGAGGCAACCGGCGCCGGCGGCGGCATGATGCGGTGCCTCCACTCGGGAGCGAACGACGCGATGCTCTCAGCCGCCGCGTCGTAGAACCGCTCGTCGAAGGTCAGCAGCGCGTCGCCTGGCAACTTGCACTCCCGCGGTACTTCGGCTTCGCTGTCGAAGTCGAAGACGCAGTAGGTCTCGTTGCGGTCGTTGACGTAGTAGACGCGCTCGGCTTCGTCGACCCACACGCCCTCGAACGGGTCAAGCCGCGTGGCAGCGCCCGCGTAAGCGAGGATGCCCTCCTGCGAGGTTGGGCTGAAGGACTGCTGCAGGTCCTTCACGCTGTCAGCGCAGCACACGAGAACGCGTTGTAGGTGCTCTGTGACGCTGAGGCTTTCCCGCGGACGAGCCTCTGTGGTCTTTCCGTCGTAGATGGCGCCGCTCTTGGTCTCGACGATGTCAGGTCGTCCGATGCCGATGATGTGTTTTTTCCTTGGCACTATTTCTTCCTTTCTGGGTCCGGCGGTAGCTCCCGCCACCCATAGAGCTCAGCCTCATCGGAGCCCTCCAAGGGCCCGAGTCGCGCTGGCAGCTGCAAGTAGTTGTCGGCTTCGTCGGCGCACCGGGCGCTGCAGCACGCACCAAGCCCGCTGTCGTATACTGCGAGCGCTAGCTGCCGGTTGCAGTTGGCGCAGTCATCTTCGAGCGCCTCGCGGTAGCGCGGCTGCCGGGGCGTCACGTGACGATTTTCACGTCGAGGTCTCGTAGCTTTGCCTCGACGAACGCGCTTAGGTATTCATCCAGCGTTGTGACCTGAATGCGCTTTTGGGGGTCCTCTCTCCCATGCAGCTCTATCGTCCGCCACATAGGTTGAGGTACTTCCTCTCGGCAGGTACCCTCGGGTACGATTCCGAGGAGCTCGGGGTCACAGCGTCCGTAACCGCGCCACACCCACGCGACGAAGACCTTAGTGACTGGCGTCATTGACTCTCCTGGTTTCAACGCGGGCGGCGGCTTCGGCAACTTGGATTCCACCAGCTCCCGGCCCGCCGGGCGTCAAGGAGCACGCGCACACCTTACCGTGGATGTCTTTCCGCAGCAGCGCGAGGCCGCGGAGTTCCAGGTTCAGAGCAACGCGACGCTCTCCACCGCGAGTGGTAACGAGCTTGGCATTCAGGGCCCTCAACATCAGGGTGAGCTGCGGCAGTGTCAACGGTGTTTCATCCACACTCGACCTCCTCCGTTCCTATGAGCTTCAGCTCGTAAGGCTGCGTGAGCTCACCCTCCGGGTGAAGCTCGGGCTCAAGGTTTTTGTGGGCGCGCTCTCGCGCATCGGCCTCAGAATCAGCCGTTATCGAGATGGTTCCCCACTCCTCGGAGTCGCCGCGGTGATAGCCTTGATCGACGACGAGGAATCTGTACCGGGTCATTTCTTGGGCCTCTCTGGTTTCTGCTTGGTTAGGTGCCACCCACCGCAGAACTCGCAGCGATAAGGCCACGTGGGCGTCTCGTGCTTGGCTGCGTGCGCTTTGGCGGCGTTCTTGGTCTTGAAGCGCTTCTTGATGGTGCAGCTGTAGATGCGCTTGAACGGCGCCTTGGCCATCAACACGGGGGCTGCTCGCCGCGGCTGGACCACCAGCGCTCCCACAGCGGCTTGATGAGCGACCAGACCTTGTTGGCGCGGCCGCCGTGCGCGGGGAACACCACGATGAAGTGCCGGTCAGCTCGAGCGCACAGTGGCGACCCGTTGCCACAGTCGTCGCAGGTGAAGCCTTCTTGCAGCAGCGCCGGGCAGATGTAGCCAGGGACGCCATCGAGGTCGAGCGGCCGCCGTTGGGTGGGCGGCGCCACGAGGGTCACGGGCAGACCGGCTCGGAAGGCCTTGACGGCTTCGGTGGGGTCCTCGGTCGAGACGTTGATCGTCATGCCGAGCGCGTTGGCCCGAAGCAGCGTCTTGCGGTACCTGCGCCAGTCCCAGTGCGTATAGGTCCACGACACGAGGTGCGACGTGGCTTTCGCCATTTCGAGCACGGCGCGCCAGTCCATTGCCTTGGCGCCACGCTTGAACCACTTGCCGAGGGCTTTCCAGTGCCAGGAGATAGGCCCGACGCTGGCGTAGCAGATGGGATAGATGAGGCAGTCGGCAGGGCAGCTGCCGCGTGACGTGCGCGAGCGGTAGCTCTTGCCGGTCTTGCCCTGCTCGCGGTTGGTCAGCAGCCAACGCTGCGGGCGCCCCAAAGCGGGAAGGTCTCCCGCGTCGTTGTGGCGAAACAGCGAACCGGCTGGGATTTGCAGCAGCGCGAGGCAGAAGTCTTCCACGCTGGCCACGTGAGTGGAGAATCGCATTTGAATGTACCTATCCTTTCGGGGGCTGTCGCCAGCCCCCACTGTACCTATCTTAGGTGTTGAAGGGAACGATGAAGATGACCCAGTCGCCTTCGAAGCCATCGATGGTCGTGGTCTCGAAGGGGTCCCCGCTGACGCCTGACAGCTCAGACAGCTTGTCGAGATCGTCCTCGGTATCTCGATCGGCTTGAGTGTTGCTCGCGCCGGGCTGGTTTTGTAGGGCTTGCTGACTGTTGTTGGCCTCCACCACGCGGATGGCTGCCGCGTGAAACGACGCCTTCCCGATATCGAGACCGGCTGTGTAGTGCAAGCGGCACGGCACCGGCGCATCGTTCTGCGTCTCTTGCCACGTGCAGACGACTTCCCAGAGCTCGGGGTGAAGCTCGACCTGAATGGGGCGCTGGCCGTGCCTCAGGTAATCCAGCGCGAAGCGCCGGCCGCGGAAGTGCTCCAAGGCGCGTCGCGCATGGAACTCCACGTTGGCTGGTGCCATCTCCCCGCACCCTTCGTGATCGATGACGAACGTCGAACGCCGCGGGGCTCCCTCGACTGGCGACTCGAGCACAAAGCACATCCTGTGCAGGAGCGGTTTGACGATGACGTCGGGCTCGTTGGTGCCCTTGAGGGCTTTCAGCTTCCCGATGAGCATGTGCATCAGCTCACCGTACGTGACGACTTTCATCTTCACGGGGCGGGCGAGCCATTCGGCTTGGAATTCCTTGGACATGTGGCGTGCCTCCAATATACACCCCCCTGAGACCCGCCGGGCGTTAGCCTATCACGGATCGCAGTGGGCTGTAAAGGTTACTGTGACTTCTTGCGG
>JAGQIY010000165.1 GCA_020430865.1 Myxococcales bacterium | reverse complement strand
TTCTGCCGACGCAGCGTCGGAGTCGACACGCATGCCCCGGTTTCAACTACCTCTCTTCGGTACCATCGAATTCCCTGGCGACTCATACGGCGAGTACCTGACGACCGTGGAATTCGCGGGGGCGGAGGTCGAGATCGACTTGAATGTTGAAGGAGAGTCCTTCCCCGAAGGTGCCGCCACTTCACTGCTTCGGCGGCTGGACGACCTCGCGGCGCTCGACGCGGCAACACGCAAGGCCATGGCCGAGTCATGTGCGGCTCCGGACGAGGTTTCGTGGGTTGCGGAGTATCACAAGCACCATCTTGGGGAGTGTTCCGAGGCCGAGCTCGCATCCTTCTTCGGGCCCGAGTCCGCGGACCGAAGCGTCGAGGCGATGATCGACCGTCTCCGCCTCGTCCGAATCGGACTGTACCCGCGCGACCCGTACGAGCCGGCGTTGGTCATGGACTACACGATGGGTGAGCGCATCACGGACTCGCTCATCGTTGCCAAGTACGACAACGCGGGCGAGCTCTCAGAGCTGGTCATCGAGAGTTGACGGAGAGCGGCGTGAGAGCGCGGCAGAACAAGCGAATGCAGCAGTCGGTCTCCTTCGGTCGGCGGCCCTCCGGGCCACCTCCCTCTTCCTCCCTCTTGAGCCCGCAGCTGATTCGCGAGACGTTCGACAGACGTGGCCCTCCCCACCATGAAGTCGAAGCACCGCGTCGTCTTGGATCCCACCGGGATGCTCCGTGACGACAGGCTCGACTCGGAGAAGGCTGGGTAACAACCGCTTGCAGCAGACAATCGCGCTCGGGCGGAGGCCTTCGGCCTCCTTCCTCTCGCGCCTGCAGCTGAATCGTGAGACGTTACCCAGACCGAGCCGCGCGGGGACGCCTATTCGTCATCGACAGGGGTCGGCGGTTCAGTCGTGACCGACGCGAGGATCACTTCGTCGTCGTTGAAGCGGTACCAGACCCACAGATTGCGGGCACCGACGCGTCGCACCCAAGCTCTACCGAGCGGTTTCCGACTTGCCTCGTAGTCCGTCGGACCGGGAAGCTCATCGGCTTTCTCGAGGGTCGCGATCGTCCGCCCAACAGCTACGCCTCGCGGGCTGCCGCTGCGGATGGTCTTCGATGCTGTCCGGACGTACCAGGTACTCAGTCGCACTCGGCGCGCCATGACTGGTCATGTTCTCCCATGAGCCAGCGCACAAACGCCTCCGACGCCTGCGGCGAGAGCAATTCACCGCGATCCACGCACGCGAACGCCTCAGCGACGTCTTCTTCGTCGTCGGGGTGCGGCTTCCAGAGCTGCTTGGTTTTCTTCGCGGCTTCCGGCATCTCTTCGAGGGTAGCTCATCCGCTCCAGCTGGGCCAAAATCTCAGTTGCGCAACGGGCGGTGCGGACGGCTGGGTAACACGCCGCTGAAGCAGACGGTCGCTCTCGGTCTCTTCCATGTCGCGCGGGCAGCGGCACCCAGTTTCTCTTGGTGACCTGTTGGAAGGCTGGGCGAGGAGCGTTCGTGTTCCGTTCTACTGTCCCCCGGTAGCTGGCGCTGATGCGGCATCTCGCCGCGGGCTCACACCCCACTGGGGTCTGAGCGATCTCGAGCACGAGCTCGCATCCGCTTTCGGGCCCCAGGGCTGGATTGTCGTTTCGGGCTCCGGATCCTCAACATCACTCCAGCTCAAGATCGCCGCTCCAAGCAACGCATGCCTTCTCGCGGTCCAGGTGGTGTCGCCGGATAGCATGGACGGCGGCGCGACCAACGCGAGGTTGCGCCTCCTCAGCTTCCATGGCGATGCAGCGCAGCATCTTCGCGATGCGTGCTCGCTTCTCGAGGGGCTGGACTGGATTTTCGAGGGTCCGGGGGATTCCGTCTAACGCGACAGGCTACGCGGCCGCTCAACAAGCGGCTGAACGCCGACGAGCGCCTTCAGTCGGCCGGCTTCGCCGACGTCCTTCTTGCGCTCGCGGGTTAGCCGCGAGACGTTGGCCTGACGAGATTCGCGTGCGGATGGTAGCCTCGCGGCTGCATCCCGAACCTAGGTGCGCTCATGAGCATCCGAGTCCTCCAGGCGCGCGCCTACCAGTTGCTCAGATCGGGAGCCGCACGCATACCTACTCGAGGTCGTGTTCTTCTGCGTGCTGCGTGTCTTCCGTCCAACAAGGGCGGGGCCGCGTCCTGGGAGCTCTGTGAGATTGTCGACTCGAAGCGTCGTCGAGATCACGTCGCCGGCTTCCGCACTCACTGGGACCTCGAAGAGGATCAGCGCCGCCTCGACCACAAAGACGAGGACGGCGAGCCCACCGAGCCGACCCTCGTGACATCCCGTGTGCGCGTGCCCACGCCTCTCGACGACGAGCTCCTCGCGCTTGTCGCGAACCTCCACGTGCCGCTGTGGCCCTCGGACCATCCGAGAGGACTCGACGGAGCCAAACGCGTGCTG
>JAGQIY010000164.1 GCA_020430865.1 Myxococcales bacterium | reverse complement strand
CTCGGGCTCCTGCTCTCGAACTACCTGTTCAAGATGGCGGCCGCGCTACTCGACACGATTCCGTTCTACCTCCTGGTGGGCTGGTTGCGCCGCTACCTGGAGCTACCCGATGGCGTCGAGGTCGACGGTTCGACGCTGGGGTGAGACCAGGAGATGATCCGGGTCCACCGCTCGCCCGATCACCGATTCGTTTCACCGGAGACTGGGTCTCGAGCAGCTCGTCAGGTGGGTACGCTGAGCGCGGCGCTGCGCCGCGAGGTGTCTCGCTCTTCCGTCTCGAAGAGCACCTCCTGCACCAGGTCCAGGACCCGCGCGCGGTCGAACGGTTTCTCGAGCCAGCGCTCTCGGTGCAGCGCGAGGAACTCGCGGGCTGCCGGTGTGAAGGCTCCGCCGGTCATGAACACCATGCGCAGCGCGACGTCGGGCGCCTCGGCGTCGAGGCGCTGATACACCTCGAGCCCGCTGACCTCCGGCATCATCATGTCGCAGATGATGACGTCGAACTGCTCCTGCTTCTCGAGCAGGTGCTCCAGCGCCTGCTTGCCGCTGTGGGCGAGGTGCACCTCGTGTTGCTTCAGGATGCGCTTGAGCGCTTTCAGCACGACGGGTTCGTCGTCGACGATCAGGATCCGTGCAGCGCGGGTCCTCGAGAGACTAGGCGGGGGGAGTTCCGCGGGCTTCGGTAGCGCGCCAGAAGCGGGTAAGTGAACGCGAAACGTCGAGCCCCAGCGGTTCGCGGGATCACCCTCTCCCTCGTCGACGATGGAGACGTGACCCGAGTAGGCGTTCACGATCGAGTGGCAAATCGACAATCCGAGACCCACGCCCTCACCGATCGGCTTGGTCGTGAAGAACGGGTCGAAGATGCGCTGGCGCAACTCGTTCGGAATGCCCGGCCCCGTGTCGCTGACCTCGACGATGATCTCGTCGCCGCGCTGCCTTGTTCGCACCCGGATCTCGTTCGTTTCCGCGCGGCCATCATCCAGGGCCTGAGCAGCGTTCATCAGTAGATTCAGGAAGACCTGCGCGAGTCGCGCCTCGTTCGCGCTCACCATCGGGAGATCCTTGGCGAAGTCGCGGGTCAGGCGCGCCCGGTGCCGGATCTCGTTCTGCGCCATGGCGATGGCGCTCTCCAGGGCCTGGGTGACGTCGACGAGACCCACCACGTCATCGTCGGAGCGTGAGAACGTGCCGAGATCTCGCACGATGCGCCTCACCCGATCCGCCCCCTGGTGTCCTTCACCGACCAGATCCCTCAGCTCCTCCAGCAGCGTGGCCTCCACGCGGCCGCTCAGGCCATCGAGGGATTGCTGGGCTTGCTCCAGATTGGCCAACACGTAGGCGAGCGGATTGTTGATCTCGTGAGCGACGCCAGCGGCCAGGGTGCCCACGCTGACCATCCGCTCGGAGACCCGTAGCTGCGCCTCCAGCGCTCGCCGCTCCGTCAAGTCCCGGCCCAGGGTCACCACTGCGGGCTTGCCATTGAAGATCAAGGGCATCGAAGCGAGCTCCGCGTAGGCGACGCTGTCGTCTCTCCGCAGCACGCGTGTCTCACGGAATTCTGGCGTCTCGTCTCTCAGGTGCTGCAGGAAGGCCTCCTGATCGGCCTCATGGATCAGGTGGATCAAGCGGCTGCCCTGGATGTCCTCGAGGCCGCTGACCCGGTTGATGGCGAGCGCAGCGGGGTTGGCGTAGACGATGCGCTCGTCGCGGGTGACCCACAGCGCCACGGGGAGACCCTCGCTCAGGCTGCGGAAGCTCGCCTCGGAGCGCTTCAGCGCGTCCTGGGCGCGCCGCTCGTGGGTCCAGTCGCGGAACACAACCGCGACGCCGGTGATGGCGCTGGTCTCGTCGCGGATCGGGCTCGCAACGCCTTCGATGGACACCTGGCGTTCGTCCCGAGTCTGCAGCCGCGCGCGATCGCCGAACACCACTACCACGCCGTTGTCGACCACGGCGCGCACGATGCTCGCGGGCTTCTCGCTGGGGTCCTCGAAGATGCGCACGATGCTCTTCAGCCGGTGTCCGAACGCGGCCTCTCGGGAGTAGCCCGTGAGCTGCTCGGCCACGCGGTTCATCTTCTGCACCCGGCCCGCGAGATCCGTGATGATCACGGCGTCGGCGATGCTGTCGAGGATGCTCTCGAGCTGCTTCTCGGCGGCGTGTATTTGCTTGGTGGCCTCGAGACGCGGAGTCGCGTCCCGGGCGGTGAGGATGATCCAGCCGCTCTTCGATAGGCGCAGGCTCAGGTCGACCTCGAGCGTCTCACCCGCGGCTCGTCGCAGGACGCCGCTCCCCCGCCGCACTCGCCCGTCCCGAAGCTCCATGGTCGCCGCGTTCCAGGTTCCTGCATCGCGCCAGGGGCTCACCGCGAGCTGCCAGACCTTCCGGGTCGCCAGGTCGCTCGGACGCAGCTTGAGCAACTCGCTCGCGGCCAGGTTTCCGTAGCAAACGTCCCCGGACTCGCTCACCAGCAGCGCGGCGTCCTCGACCGCGTCGAGGGCATCCCGAAGCACCTCTTCCAGGCCGGGAGTAGCCATCTGAGGGGACGAGTCCATCGCCGAGAGCATACCTGCTCCATGTAGGTGCGTCGCCTGCGCGGAGAATTCGGCAGGAAGAGCCTGTCGGACTGGAGTCGGCGACATTTCCGCGGCGCTTGCAAACCACCGGTGATCGAGCCGGCGTTTCATACACGGCTTCGTATCCGTCGCGTAACATGCGCTCGCTATGACTGGTGATCCGTCCCGAGCCACCCACGCTCGCCGCGCTGCGCCATATCGACCGACCTTCGACGACCCCACCGTCGTCTCCAACGTCGGGCACGTCGATCCTCACGGCGGGACGCTGAGCGACGACTTCGCGGTGCGTTACGAGCCGCGGGACAGCCTGGGTGAAGGTGGGATGGGCACCGTGCAGCTATGTCATGACCGCCGCGTGGGGCGCGACGTCGCGATGAAGCTCGTGCGAGCGGAGTACGGTGGCAGCCCGCAGATGCGCGAGCGATTTTTCCGCGAGGCAAGGGTTCAGGGGCAGCTCGAGCATCCGAGCATCGTGCCGGTGTACGACATCGGTGAGGGACCCAAAGGAGAGGCCTACTTCACCATGCGTCGGGTCAAGGGACTGACCCTGGAAGCGGTGCTGTTCGGCCTCCAGCAAGGGGACCCGGAGATCTCGAGTCGCTACTCCCGCCGTCGTCTGCTGACCGCCTTCAGCAACGTCTGCCTGACCATCGCCTACGCACATTCCCGAGGCGTGGTGCACCGCGACCTCAAGCCAGCGAACATCATGCTTGGAGACTTCGGCGAGGTGATCGTGCTCGACTGGGGCCTCGCCAAGCTGCCCGGCACCGAGGACTCGACGCCTGCGAGCCAGCGAGTCAGCCTGCCGGACCTTCATGGCCTCACCACCCGCGCCGGCAGCGTGCTCGGCACGCCAGGCTACATGCCGCCAGAGCAGATCCGTGGCGCGGAGCGCGTCGATGCCAAGGCTGACGTCTACGCTCTTGGCGCGATCCTGTTCGAGATCGCGTCACTGGAGCCGATGCACAACGGTGAGACCGTGGACGACATCTTCACCTCGACGTTGATGGGGACTCAGGGGAGACCCAGCGCTCGCGCGCCACATCGCAACGTCCCTCCGGAGCTAGACGAGCTCTGCATCAAGGCGACCACCAGCGATCCTGCTCAGCGCCCTTCGGCTCGTGCGGTCCACGAGGCGATCGAGCGCCTACTGGATGGATCTCGCGATACCGAAGCTCGTCAGGGACTCGCCGCCGAGCGCGCCGCGATGGCGCAGGTGGCGCTGGCGCATAGCAATGTGGAGAACAACGCGGGCGAAGCCGCCAAGCACCGCGCTCGGGCCATGCGTGAGGTGACGACGGCGCTCGCCCTCGATCCGTCGCATCAAGGCGCCACGAGCACGCTGGTGAACCTGCTCGCCGTCCCCCCAAAGCAGCTGCCACCCGACGCCCAGCGTGAAGTGGAAGCGGTCGAGCAGACCGATCTCAAGCATCGCCTGCGGTCTCTGGGCTACGGGCACCTCGGATGGCTCTTGCTGGTGCCGTTGCTCTTCACTCAGGGGGTGAGGAGCCACGTCTTCCTGGTGGTGCTGATCGCGCTGGCGTTCGGCCTGAGCGTCACCAATCTGGTCGTTTCCAGGAGGAAGAAGATCTCGCGGGAGCTGTCGACGGCGCTTTGCTGTGGAGACTACCTCGGGGTCGCGGCGGTCTCTGCCTTGCTGGGCTCCTGGGTGATGGTCCCGGTGCTTGCGTTGGCGGTGATGACGATGCACATGCTCCACACCCGCGTGCGCGGCGGAAATCACACGCGGATGCTGATCGGTGCGTTCGCCGCGATGCTCTTCCCCTTGGTGCTGGAGTGGCTCGGCTTGTTTCCCCAGGTCGCACGCTTCGAATCGGGCGAGCTCGCGCTGCGCTCCTGGTTGGCAGAGCTCACGTTGATTCCAACCACCGTGGGGGTCGTGCTCTGCCACACGATCGTCGTTCTGATGGTGTTCGGCGCCCTGTCGCGCACCATGGACGCTTACGCCCGCGCGGAGCGCAACCTGCTGCTCCACGCCTGGCAGCTGCGACAGCTGATCCCGGATCAGGACGATCTACCCACCATGCCCACCCTGGACACTCGGCCAAGCGTGCAGGAGCGCGTCATCGGCGCGATCGCGGGCTAGCTCGAACCGGACGGGGTCAGCGTGAAGTGCCAGACCCGCATCGGAAAGGCTTCGAAGTCGTCCGCCCTGCCGAGATCTGGAACCTGCTCCGGGTCGATCGGGCGAGCCGCGTCGAAGCCAGCACCGGCGAACAGGTGATAGATCGCGTCCTCGGAGTCGAAGTCTTCCCGAGCGCCGCGGCCGCGGGTGGCGACGGTGATGGCCGCGCGCAGCGCCTTGACGGCGACGCGGGTCTTCGACGTCTTGCTCTTGACCCGCAGGTCGCAGAGGAAGCTCGCCGAGTAGCGCTGGACCCGGGAGCGTCGCAGCGCTCCGGCGATCGCGCTCGCCAGTCGCTGACGCTCCGATTCGTCGAAGTAGCCGAGGAGCCCCTCGGCGATGACCACCGGACGGCGACTGCCCTCGAGTTCCGCCGCCAACCAGGTCTCGAACTCCGGCGAGAGGACGTCTGCGCTCACGAGCTTCAAGCGCTCATCCAGGGTACTCCTTATTGCCTTCGGGAAACGCAGGACGAGCCGTCGCTTGGCCTGCGTCATGTGGGGCAGGTCGACTTCGACGTAGTGAACACCGTGGTCCAGGGCCCAGGTGACGCCGCGCCGCGACAGGCCCGCGCCGAGCTCGATCACCCGATCGGGGTCGAGGCGCCGCAGTGTGTGGTCGATGCAGCGGTGACGCAGCTCCAGATAGTCGATGAGACGGGGGACGCCGCGTGCGACGCGCGTCACCCACTCGACGCCGAGCCGCAACGACCAGAACAGCCGCGCGCCCTGCTGCGTCTTGAACCACTCGGCGTAGGGCATGCCCAGCACGAACCAGGCGTAGGCGGTGTAGTGCGCCGTGGGGCCGACTCGTATGTCGCGCTCCGCGGTGTCACCAAGCGGTGGTTCTGGGGTCAAGCCTCGGCTCATGATCGTCTGCCCGTGCGCGTCGAGCCCTCGAGGCCGCGACAGGTCTCGGTCCCGGGGTGTTTTAACCGACTTGAAACTTGAT
>JAGQIY010000163.1 GCA_020430865.1 Myxococcales bacterium | reverse complement strand
GTCCCATGGGTGGACCGCCGCCCGGTGGTCCCATGGGTGGACCGCCGCCCGGTGGTCCCATGGGCGGACCGCCGCCCGGCGCGCCCATGGGCGGACCGCCACCAGGCGGACCCATGGGCGGACCGCCGCCCGGCGCGCCCATGGGCGGACCGCCACCAGGTGGTCCCATGGGCGGACCGCCACCAGGCGGTCCGATGGCAGGTCCCATGGGCGGAGCGATGGCTGGCATGAACCAGATGGCTGGTGGGGACGACATCAAGAAGCAGGCGACGACTTGGTTGATCCTGTCGTGTGTCTCCTTCTGTGGTTGCGGCATCTTCGCCGCCGTGCCGATCTTCTTCGCCTGGAAGGCGAAGCAGGCAGCCGACGCTGGGAACGCCCAGGAGTTCCAGGACAAGGTCAAGATCGCCAAGATCTGCGTCTACATCGCAGCTGGTCTGCTGGTGCTCAACATCGTGCTGAACGTGCTCGGCGCCCTCATGCGCTGAGCGCGCCCCGCGGCAGCAACGCGCGCGGACTCGTCGAGTCCGCGCGTTTTGCTTTTGTCCACCCCGAGTTGCGGTGCCTGGAGTTCGGCGGTAGTCGACTCAGGTGCAAGCCGAGGTCACGGGGACGGCAGCGCCGAGCGCGCCTTCGCGCTCCTACAAGGAGTGGGCCGTACGCATCCTCCTCTGGACGTTCGTCGTCGGTCCGCTCTTGTTGAGCCTGGTCACCGACTTCGTGGCCTGCCCGTCCGCGCGCTATTTCGGGCAGCCTTGCCCCGGCTGCGGCCTGACCCGCGCCACCATGGCAGCGCTGCACGGACACATCGGGGAGGCCTTCCACCTCCACCCGCTTTTTTTCCTCGCGGCACCGTTTCACGTAGGCGCGCTGGTTTACGGAACCTACCTGCTGCTCGCCCCACCGCGCCTACAGCCGAAGCAACCCTCGCTCTTCGCTTGGGGCAAGCGCATTGGCCAGTCCTATATCGTGATCTCGGTGCTGCTGATCCTGCTCTGGATCGCGCGCATGTTCGGCGCCTTCGGCGGCCCAGTCCCCGTAGGCGCCAAGGCCGCGCACGAGTGGCACGAGTCAGGACAGGCGCTTTAGTTCTGCGCGGCAACACTCCGAGCCGAGCGCCGGCGAAGCACCGCCCGCGATCGCTGCTCTCAGACGTTGAACCGGAAGTGGATCACGTCCCCATCGCGCACGACGTAGTCCTTGCCTTCGATCGCCAGCTTGCCGGCCTCACGACACTTCGCCTCGGAGCCGAGCTTGATCAGGTCCTCCCACCAGATGACCTCCGCCTTGATGAAGCCACGCTGGAAGTCGCTATGGATGGCCCCAGCCGCCTCGGGTGCCGTGGCGCCCTCGCGCACCGTCCAGGCACGGCACTCCTTCTCGCCAGCGGTGAGGAACGTGAGCAGCCCGAGCAGCTCGTAGCCCGTGCGGATCACCTGATTCAGTCCTGGCTCCTTCAGCCCGACGCTCTCGAGGAACTCGGGGCGGTCCGCTGGCTCGAGCTCCGCGATCTGCTCCTCGAGCTGCGCGCAGATCGGGATCACCTTCGCGCCCTCGGACTCGGCATACGCCCGTAGCTTCTGCAGGTGGGGGTTCGCGTCCAGATCCGACAGCGAGGCTTCGTCGACGTTGGCCACGTAGAACACGGGCTTGCTCGTCAATAGCTGCATATCCCTGAGGATACTCGTCTCGGTCTCTCCCTCGACCTTGAATGAGCGCGCCGGCTTGCCCTCGTCGAGGTGCTTGGCGAGCGCTTCGCACACCACGATGGCAGCCTTCTCCACCGCGTCGCCGCCCTTGGACTGACGGCGTGCTCGATCGAGGCGCTTGGTCACCGTGTCCATGTCCTTCAGCGCCAGTTCCGTATGGATCGTCTCGATGTCGTCCACGGGGCTGACCTTGCCCTCGACGTGCACCACGTTCTCGTCTTCGAAGCAGCGCACGACGTGAGCCACCGCGTCGACCTCGCGGATGTGCGAAAGGAACTGGTTGCCGAGGCCTTCACCCTTCGAGGCGCCGCGCACCAGTCCCGCGATGTCCACGAACTGAATCGTCGTTGGCACCTCGCGTTGCGTCTTGTAGATGACGCTGAGTTGCTTCAGTCGCTCGTCGGGTACCGGCACCACCCCGACGTTCGGCTCGATGGTGCAGAACGCGTAGTTCGCCGCCTCCGCCTTGGCGGTGCTGAGGGAGTTGAAGAG
>JAGQIY010000162.1 GCA_020430865.1 Myxococcales bacterium | reverse complement strand
TGCCGCCAGTTTCGCCTCCGTCACCGGAGTCGTCACCGCAGCCCACCAGCGTGAGCGCGGCGCACAGGCCAAAGCAAAGTACCTTCGGACGAAACATCATGGTTCTCCATGCGCGTTTCCGCGCGATATCGGTTGGGGAGGGCACTCCGTGGGTTGCCCTCGTTCTTTGGGGTTCACCGAACTCGGTTCGGTGTCAATCGAGGGCGAGCAGGTGGAGCGTCAGATGCCCGGGGTCGGCGGGCTCATCTTGGCTGAAGGCCAGCAAGAAGGGCGCGCCTGCGTGATCGATCACGAGCCAGCTGGCGTCCGCGAGCAGGGGCGGCTCGCTCGTGTCGAGCCAAGCGTCCGTGAATGCGGAGACGACGCGATCGCCGCGATACTTCAGCGAGGGATCGCTCAGCGTGGCCCAGTCGAGCGAATCAAAGCTGGCGAGCGTGCTCTCGGCATTCCGTAGCTTGACCTGATCGACGTCCGCGTCGTCGTCGGCATCCAGGTCCACTCCGGTGACACCACCCGGGCCTCCAGCGTCGCCGTTGATGCTGATGTTATCTCTGCGGAAACAAACGTCCCAATCGGTGCGTTGCTGCGCTTCGGACGGAGTCAGGGCCAAGATGGCCCCATCGCTCAGGCGGAGGCAAGAACTCGGCTGGGAGTCACTGACCTTCGGCCAACCCGCGGTCGCGTCGATCCCCTCGACGGCTTGGGTGGGATGGTTGTGCTGTGCCTCGACCTTGGCGTAGCGCACGCTGTACACCGCGGAAACAGGTGCGCCCTGGACCTCGCCGTAATACGCGAGGACTTGGAGCTTGAAGAAGTCGTCTCCGGAGCGGATGCCATAAGTGTGGAAGCGGCTGTATAGCGCATGGGTGGCGCCGTCATAGGCGTACCAGTCTCCCACCGCGCCCGATGGTTCGTCGGTGAAGATGAAGGGCACTTCGGGGTACTCCCCCGCAAAGTAGACTTCCCAAGCGAGGGGGCCGAACGCACCTCCCAGGCCGTCTCCCGAGGCGCCTGAGTTCGTGTAGACGTCGACACCTTTGAAGTGCAGGTCCCAGTCAGCCGGCGCTGCGTCGCCAGCAGTCACCTCTGCGGCCGAGAGGTTCACGAACGCAGAGTCGCTGGGGACATCGACGCGTGCCAGCGTACCGGGCCACTCCCGGGGCGCGCTGCCGACCCCCGCGCTGCCTCCCTCCGTCGAGCTACCCCCGTTGGAGCCTCCGGCGCTCGCCGTGGAGCCGCCTTGGCCGCCGTTCTCCGCGGCCTTGTCGACGGAGATGTCAGTGCAGCCGCACGCGAGCAGGGCGCAGCTGCCGATGAGTTTCCGTGTGGAGGAGGACAAGCGGGACATGGTTCAGCGTGAGATGGACGTATCCCCGCCGGTGCGCCCACAAAGGTTGCTGGGCGTGGGCGCACCGGCTCGAAGTTGGGGGAACCGAGAGTCGGTGAGGACTCTCGAGCCGCAGTATGCACGGCTTCTTGAAAATGAAAATCATTTTCGGTTCATTGTTGAAAATCATTTTCATTTGGCTCGATGGGCGCCATGGTGCGTGTGCGACGCCGGGGGGCGTTCGAGTCAGGAGAATCCTCGAACGAAGCGTGTCTGGCCAGGTCCGCGAGGCCCCCCGGCGCTTCGCACCTTCATCTGTGTATGGGTGAGTTGATGAAAGGAAATTTCAGTGTGTGCGTGCCAGCGCGCGGAATCGCTCTTGTCGTTGTCGGATGCTGGTCGCACAGCGCCGCAGCCCAGGACTGCGACGCGCTGCGCCCGAGCCACCCGGACAGTCCATTCAACGTGGGGCAGAGCGTTACCTCGAGGATATCGAATTCGGGGCACTTCCGGGTCTGGTACTCGCTGGACGGGGAGCACGCGCCCCCCGATGCGGCCCTGGCGGAGTCGCCCTACGTCGGCGAAGCGCTGTCGATCGCGGAGGGTGCCTACGCCCACTACGCGGCGCTGGGGTACGCCCCCGTGGTGTCGGATCAAGTCGTTCCTTGCGCGGCGCACGACGACGCCATCGACATCTACCTGATGAACTTCGGCGGCAGCGCCGACGGCACCAAGGTGGATGAGGTCTGCGGCGCCGTGAGCGCGGAGTCCTGCTCCGGCTTCTTGATCGTGGAGAACGACTTTGCTGGCTACGCCTACGCGGACCAGACGACGGCGCTGCGCACGGTGGTCCCTCACGAATACTTCCATCTGATCCAGGCGCGCTATGACGCGCGCATCGAACCCTGGTTCGCCGAGGCAGGCGCGCAGTGGGCGACGGACACGCTGTATCCTGGGCTCGGGGACATGGAGCGCTTCTTCCCTGTCTACTTCAAGCAGCCCGAGCGCTCCCTCGACTCCGCGTCTGGTGGCGCGGCGGCGAGCTTCAGCTACGCCACTGCGCTCTTCGCCTTATTCCTCGAGGAAGCGTACTCAGCGGACGTGATGCGAGGCGCGCTCGAGCAGCTGGCGTTCACCGGTCCGCCCTCCACCTTGGCCATCGATGTCGCGCTGAACGAGGCTCACGGGAGCAGCATCGCCGCGGCCTTTCAACGTTTTGCGCTGTGGAACTCGGCGACTGGTAGGCGGGCGGGCTCCGAGGGCTACATCGAGGCGGCGAGCTACCCCGAGGTAGCGCTGAGCGAGGTCGCCGAGCCGATGTCCGTGAAAGGCGCGACGATCAGCCTGAGCAGTCGCTACTACGAGGTGACGCTCGAGCGCTTCTCCGTCGAGATCGAGACGGACAGCGACCGCAACCGCGTCTGGTACGTGCCCCTCGTGCAGGGGGAGGCTGACGTGGCCGCCGCTCGAGTGCTCGAGGAGCCGGAGCCGCTGGGGCCCGGTCTGGTCATCGTGGTTGGTGTGACGACGCTGCGCAGCGACGCTCCGTTCGAGTTGGTCTTCAGTGACCCGAGCGAGCCTCCGGGCGACGCCGGCAGCCTTCCCGAAGCTGGCTTGGACGCTGGACCTACGGTTGACGCAGCCGACACAGACGGCGCGGCTCACCCCCAACCCTCTGGCGATGGTTGCCGGATGCGTCCTGGGCGTACGCGCAACCACTCGTGGCTAGCTCTGGTGGCGCTGCTGGGTCCGTGGCTACTCGCGAAAATCCGTAGAGAAAATTGAGTAGACGGGCCAGGCCCCCTGGGAGCTCGACCCGTCCACACGGAGCAGGAAGCCTACTTGTTCGAGTCGCAGCACCAGTTCATGGTGCCGGAGCCCGGCGCGGTGGTCGAGCCGTCGCTCGCGGTGACGCAGCCGCTGAGCGTCTTGTGGTTCGTCGCGCAGGTCCAGTTGTAGGGATGTGCTGACGCCGCGCCACACTGGAGCAGATCTCCGAGAGCGTTGCGGCTGCAGTCGGTCCCGACGAGGCCGCCGCTGCCGCCGGTGCCTCCGGTCCCGCCCGTGCCAGCGGCGCCACCCGTCGTCCCGCCGGTTCCCCCCGTGGTCGCGCCCCCTGCGCCGCCGCTGGTTCCGCCAGCTCCGCCGCTCGTACCTCCCGTGCCAGCGGTCGCCCCGCCGGAGCCACCAGTGGTTCCTCCGGCCCCTGCGGTGGTTCCTCCAGCGCCGCCGGTGGTTCCGCCGCTGCCGCTGGAACCTGCCGAGCCGCCATCTCCCGCGGACCCGCCATCTCCCGCGGACCCTGCGTCTCCTCCGGAGCCGCCGCTCGCTGAGCTCCCCGCGGAACCGCCGCTGCCTCCACCTCCGCTGATGATGGGGTCGTCATCGCTGCCGCACCCCACGGCCAGCGCCAAACTCAACACTGAGAAGCCCAAGACAAGCTGTCGCATTTCGAATCCTCCTGATTGGTCGACTGTCGATCCAAGCCGCCGAAGGTCCGCGCCACGTGGAAACTCGGCGACGGGCGCGGTGCGGACCCTCGAGCAGCCAACGCCCGTCGCCTGAACTCAAGCTGACAGCTCACCGCGTAGGTGGTGAGGTGTTGAGTTCCGACAGAGGTGTCGTAGCGCGGCGACTCAGCGGAGTTCACAGATCGAAGGAGGCGCCCAGGCTCGCGAGCCAGCTGTACTGCCAGCCCGGCGCCTGGGAGCCCACGCTGTGGAAATCGCGCGTGGCGTCTCCGCCCAGGGAGAGCAGCACGCGCCAGTCGAAGCGAGTCGGTACGGCGAAGGTGACCGCCGCGTGCACGCCAGCGAAAGGCGACGAAGCGTACTCGGTGGGGCGGTCGTCATCGCACCAGATCAGGCACCCCTCGCGGAGCTTGTAGCTCGAGTAGCCGAGCACCGGCGCCGCGCTCAGACGCCACGAGCCAAGCTCCAGGTTGGGCCCGAGCCCCACGGCGCCGCGCCGATTCCATCCGGCGTCGAATAGCTCAGCGCTGGCCTGTCCCAGGAAGATCAGCTCGACCGCCTCGTAACGCAGGTCCAGCTCGAGTCCGCTGGTGAAGCCGTTCGTATGAGCGCCGTGGGTGGTGCCGGCGCCCGCCCTGAGACTGAGATCCGCGGGGGAGATCTCGTCGTCAGGGGCGCTCGATTCAGCCTGAGTGTCGCCGGGTGGACCGGGTACGGCCAGCGCAGCTCCGCTGATCGTCAGCGAGAGAGCGATGAAGCAGCTGGTCACGATTGGTCTTGCCATGAGTCGAGTCTCAGCAACCGCCGGGCCAAAGCCGTGTGTAGGGCGTGATGCAGTGGCTGATCCGTGATGATTCCAGAGAATTTCCGCGCCGAATGGCGCTTCGGGCAGCTTGCTTCAGGCAGCGCGCTGGCGCTTCTCGAGAGGCTCGGAGCGCCCAGCTGTGGTGTGAGATTCACGCCCGGCTAGTACAGCGCCCCGCTCATGATCGGCTCCCAGATCCGAGCTTCGGTGAAGATGCGCACCAGCTCCTCGTCGATGTGTCCGTTCTTCACCTCGAAGCCGAGGATATCGAGCGCCTTCTGCACGGGAACCGCGCGCTTGTAGGGGCGATCGCTCGCGGTCAACGCGTCGAAGATGTCGCTGACGCTCATCATCTTGGACTGGAGTGGGATCTCCTCCCCACGCAGCCGGTTGGGGTAACCGGTGCCGTTGAGGCGCTCGTGGTGCGCGCCCGCGATGGTGGCGACTCGCGCGAAACTTTTTCCCCAGGGAATTTTTGAAAGGAAGCTGTAGGTGTGGGAGACGTGGGAGCGGATCTCGTCGAACTCGTCGGGGGTGAGGGAGCCCCGCCGCACGCTGAGGGAACGCACTTCCTCTGCACTCAGGAGCGGAACCGCCTGACCGCTGAGCTCGCGGAAGGTCTGCCGCGCGAGCTGCTCGATGCGCTCGAAGTCGCCTTCGGCCAGCACCGTCGGCTCGTTCGCGTGGAGGATCACCTCGCGCGCGGCGGTGAGCTCTGCCTGGCGTTCGCTCAGCACGCGATCCAGCGCGCAGAGTTCGTCCCTGGACGCCCCCCGCTGGAGCAGCTCGATCTTGCGCTGCAGGAGCTCGGCCTCGCTGCTCTTCAGCACGAAGTCGAAGCGACGCAGGAGCAGCTCCAGCTCGTGGGGGTACAGCTTCTTGGCCTTGACCAAGACGTGCTCCCGCACACCGATCTTGCCGAAGTCGTGGAGCAGCGCCGCGTACTCGATCTCTCGTATGTCGCCCACGCGCCAGCCCACCTCCTTGTAGGGACCGCTCCCGGTTCGCTCGACGGCATGGGCGAGGCCCACGGTCATCTCGGCGACGCGGCGTGAGTGACCGCTGGTGGTCGGGTCCCGAGCCTCGATCGCGTCCACGCTGGCCCGCACGAAGCCTTCGAAGATGGAGCGGATCTCCTCGTAGAGGATCGCGTTCTCCAGCGCGATGCCCGCCTGGGCGGCCAGCGTCTGCAGCAGCTGCTCGCTGCGCTCGTCGAAGGCCACGACCTGTTGCTCGAAGTCCTCGGCGTCGAGGAGCTTGCGCTCCGGTTGGCGCTTCTTGTTGATCAGCTGCAGGACGCCGAGCACCTCACCCTGACTCGTGGCGAGCGGCGTCGAGATGATGCTCCGCGTGCGGTAGCCGACCCGCTGATCGAAGGAGCGATCGAAGCCAAAGGGTGAATCCGCGGGGAGATCATAGACGTCCTCGATGCTCACCGTCTCCCGCGTCAACGCCACGTAGCCCGCCATGCTGCGGCTGTTGATGGGCATGGTGAACTCGCTGGAGTCGAAGGCGATGGAGTCGTTCTGACTGAGCTTGAAGCGTAGCTGGCGTCTCTCCAGCTCGGGCGCGTCGCCCTCGACGACGTAGATCGAGCCCGCGTCGGCGCCGGTGACGAAGCGGCTCTTCTCCAGGATCAACCCGAGCAGCTTCGAGAGTTCCCGCTCGGTGGTCAGCGCACGCGCGATCTCGATCAGCTCTCCGAGTTCGTAGCGGTAGCGTGTCAGCCACTTGCCGCGGCTCTCGCTGCGGCGCTTTGCCTGCATCAGCTCGAACGCCTGGTGCAGGCAGACCTGGAGCTCCGCAGGGCTCGCGTCGGAGGACAGGAGCGCTGCCAGGCCATGGTTCAGGGCTTGCTCGAGCGCCTGGTCGCTCAGCTTCGCCAGGTCCTCCGCCGTCCCCAGGAGGACCAGCCTCGCGGCGAACTCGCTCAGCTGGTGGAGCCAGGGCGCGAGCAGGTCGCGCCCCTTCGACCACACCGAGTGGTGCGCCAGGAGTACGCTAGCGTCGTCGCGCCGCGCGCACAGGATCAGGGGGTGAGGGCGAGTCAGCGCCAGCGCTCCGAAGCGCCCATCGACGGACAGCAGCTGAAACGTCTCGTCGATGCGCTGGAGAGCCTCTGACGCCTTCGTGCCGAGCTTGCGCAGCCCAAGTTCTCCCGCGGAAACGTTGGTCCCCCTCACCCCAAACCCCTGCTACTCGTGCTCCGGTTCCTCGCTGCCCCGTGAGGAGAGCGAACCCCGACGGCGATCGCTCTTCTGGCTCTTCTCTGCATCGCGCTTGCGGTCCAGCGCCTCGTAGGCCAGCACGATGCGCTGAACCAGCGGGTGGCGGACCACATCTCCGTCGGAGAAGCGACAGAACGCGATGCCCTCGACGTCGCTGAACAGCTCCGAGGCTTCGCGCAGGCCGCTCTTGGCGCCCGAGGGCAGGTCGGTCTGGGTGATGTCGCCGGTGACCACCGCCTTCGAGGAGTAGCCGAGGCGTGTTAGGAACATGCGCATCTGCTCGCTCGTGGCGTTCTGGGCTTCGTCCAGGATGATGAACGAGTTGTTCAGCGTGCGGCCTCGCATGAACGCCAGGGGAGCGACCTCGATCTGGCCGCGCTCCCTCAACGCCTCCACCTTCTCGAACTCCATCATGTCGTGGAGCGCGTCGTAGAGCGGTCGTAGGTAGGGGTTCACCTTCTCCGCGAGATCTCCGGGAAGGAAGCCGAGCTTCTCTCCGGCTTCGACGGCGGGTCGGGTGAGGATGATGCGCTTGACCCGGCGGTTGATCAGCGCGTTCACGCCCATCGCCATCGCGAGGTAGGTCTTGCCGGTGCCCGCAGGCCCGATGCCGAACGTCAGATCGTGTTCGCGGATGCTGGAGACGTAGTGGCGCTGCGCTGGAGTCTTGGGCACCACGGGTCGCCGCTTCGGGGCGACCTTGATCGTGGCGTCCAAGAGATCGACGAGGGACCCGTCCGGGTGGTCCTGCAGCGCGCGCAGCGAGCGCGCGACGTCTCCGGGGCCGAGCTCGACGCCGTTCTTCACCAGCTCGACCGCTTCCGTCAGGAATCGATGAGCGGCGAGCACACGGCTCTCGGGACCCGAGATCAGGATCACGTTGCCGCGGAGCCCGACCTCGGCGCCGCTGTGCTTCGCGACGTCGCGGAGCATGGCAGAGCCGGGCCCGGTGAGTCCGTGCAGCACGTCGAGGTCCTCGACCTCCAGGCCTTCGGTGATGTTGCGTTCTGCGTTCGCGTCGCTGGTTGGTTCGGGTGTCAGAGGAGTGGTTTGCATAGAAGGTGATGAGGACGCCGGGGACGAGGGAGTCGCGCGGTGCACGCGATCCGAAGCGGGAGGTTCGGTTTCTGAG
>JAGQIY010000161.1 GCA_020430865.1 Myxococcales bacterium | reverse complement strand
TAATGCTGTGCGCTGAGTGGCTACTGGTAAGCCGTGTGCGGGAGTTCGCGCCGCTCGCGGTGCGAACCAAGCGAGACAGCCGCATGCACGGTTTGTACGGGGGTCTTGACTTTGACCATCGCCCGCCTGGCGGGAAGGAGTAAGGATCTACCAATGGACGACCGAGCCACTCGAGCCGCTAGAAGGCGCCAGACTTGGTCAGGAGGCGTCGCTCACGGGTTCCGCGAAGCCGATCAGGCTGATTTCGAATTCTGGATTGCTGCCACTCCCCAACAGCGGGTGCGGGGTGTCACCGATCTCGTGCGCGAACTGCTACAGTCCGGCGAGTTGGATGGACCTGCCCGAAGACTTCAGAGATCTGTTGGAGGAGTTCGCAAGCGAACAGGTTGATGCGGTCCTCGTCGGTGGTTATGCGGTGGCGTTTCATGGACGTCCCCGGGCCACCAAAGACATCGATCTCCTCCTGGGCCCCAACCCGGAGAATCTCCGTCGGGCTGCTGCAGCACTCGCGAGGTTTGGCGCACCAAAGCTCGTCGTCGAGAGCGTTTCGACGTTGGCACCGGACGACATCGTGTACATGGGGCAGCCACCACTTCGAATCGACCTGATGTGTCGCATTGATGGCGTCTCGACCGAGCAGGTAGTCCAAAACGCCGTATGCGCGGAGCTCGATGGTCTCGCCGTTCGAGTCATCAGCTTGGATGACCTGATCTCGAACAAGCTCGCGTCGGGACGACCGCAGGACGTGATCGACGCGGACTACCTCAGGCGCGTTCAGGCAGAATCCGCAGGGAAGTAGCCCGGCGCAAGGAACACTACGGGTGCTGGCTCGAGACGCTCAGCACCTCTCCGGTCATGTAGGAGGCGAGGTCACTGGCCAGGAAGATCATGACGTTGGCGACCTCGAAGGGCTCCGCGGCGCGGCCGAAGGCCTCCCGCTGCGTGAGCTCGCTGAGCAGTTCCTCCGTGGTGACCTTGGCCAGGAACTTGTGCATGGCGAGGCTGGGGCTCACGGCGTTGACGCGCACGCCCGCCTCCGCGGCCTCGATGGCCGAGCAGCGAGTGAGGGCCATCACCCCCGCCTTTGCCGCGGCGTAGTGGCACTGCCCGGCTTGAGCACGCCAGCCCACGACGGATGCGTTGTTGACTATGGATCCGGTTCCTCGGGGCAACATGTGACGTAGTGCGGCGCGGGTCATGCGCATGGTGCCCGTCAGCGTGATGTCGATCACGCGGTCCCATTGCTCGTCGGTCATGTCCACCAGGTTCGCCGTGCCGCCGAGCCCGGCGTTGTTCATCAGCACGTCGACGTGACCGAGTTCCTTCTCCGCTGCCTGCCACAGGCTCTGGACCTCGGTCTCCGCTGCGACGTTACACAGCTGGCTCGGCGGCCGCACGCCGCTCACGCGAGTCAGCTCCTCGACGGCCTCGCCGAGGCGACGTTCGTGGATGTCGCTGATCATCACCTTCGCGCCCTCCTCGGCGGCGCGGCGCGCCACCGCGAAGCCGATGCCGGTGCCGGCGGCGGCGGTGACCAGCACCGTCTTGTCTTGGAGGAGCGCCTTGGGTTCGGGGTAGGGGGGCGTTTGCTTGCTCATCTCGCTCAGTTCAGGTTGGCCGCGGTTCCTTGGGGAGACCCAGGCCGCGTTCGCCGATGATGTTGCGCTGGATCTGATTCGACCCGGCGTAGATCGTGTCCGAGCGGCTGAACAGGAACAGCCGCTGCAGCGCCGTCAGGCTGAAGCCCTTGCCGTCCTCCGTCGTCTCGAGACTCGAAGCGAGCTCGGCGTCGGCGCCCAGTACGTCCATCGCCAGCTTGCCGAGCTCCCGGTGCCAGGTCGCCCAGTACAGCTTCGTGACGAGCGCCGCGCGGGACAGCTCGGCTCCCGTGGCCTGGCTCAGGGTGCGCAGCGCGTTGAAGCGCATGATTCTGAGCCCGATGTGCGCCTGAGCCAGGCGCTGGCGCATCACCGGATCCCCCGCGAGGCCGTTCCGCTTCGCGATGCGTACGATCTCGTCCAGCTCGTTCTGGAACAGCAGCTGCTGGCCCAGCGTCGAAGCGCCTCGCTCGAAGGCGAGGGTGCCCATCGCCACCTTCCAGCCGTCGCCTGGCCGACCGAGGACGTTCTGCTCGTCCGTGCGTGCGTCCTCGAAGAACACCTCGTTGAACTCGCTGGAGCCCGTGATCTGCACGATCGGCTGAATGGAGACGCCGGGTTGAGCCATGGGTACGAGCAGGTAGCTGAGCCCCTTGTGCTTGGGCGCACTCGGATCCGTGCGGCAAAGTACGAAGCACCAGTTGGACCAGTGCGCACCGCTGGTCCACACCTTCTGTCCGTTGATCACCCACTCGCCGCCCGAGAGCTCGGCTCGAGTCTGCACGTTCGCGAGATCGCTGCCCGCGTTGGGCTCCGAGTAGCCCTGACACCACAGCTCCTTCCCGTCGCGGATCCCCGAAAGGAAGCGCGCCTTCTGGGCGTCGCTGCCGAACGCGATGAGCGTCGGGCCCAGCAGGTTCTCGCCGATGTGACCGAGGCGACCGGGTCCGCCGGCGCGTGCGTACTCCTCGTTGAAGATCACCTGCTGCATCAGCGGGAGGTCGCGCCCGCCGTACTCCTTGGGCCAGCCGACGCAGGTCCACTTGCCCGCCGCCAGGCGCTGCTCCCAGGCGAGGCGCTCCTCGAACAGCGCGTGCTCGTCGCCTGGGCCGCCGCGACCGCGCACGTCCTTGAACTCTCCCGACAGCTCGGCCTCTAGCCAGCTGCGAATTTCCTCGCGGAATGCTTCGTCCTCAGCGGTGTTGCGCAGATCCATGGGCTCCTCGTGCCTGGGTTCGTCGCTCAGCACGCAGGCGCGACGCTCAGGCCCGCTTCTTTTCCAGCTTTTCCATCGCCCTGTCGAGCTTGTCGCAGCTCAGTGCGTGGGTCAGCAGCTTGGCGGCGGTCAGTGTCTGCTCGACCACCTCTTGCTGGCCATGCAGGCCAGCGGACCAACCGACCAGCGAGGCGAACCAGATCTGCTGCAGCAGCGCGGCTACCGTCTGCTCGGCCTCGGTTGGGGGAGAGGAGGTCGCGTCGGTGTACGACAGCCGTCCCACGCCGCGCATCGCCGCGATGATCAGGCCCGTCATGCGGCCATGATAGGCAGCGACGTGGCTCGCCACCTCGGGCTCTCCGGACGCCATGGCGCGCAGCACGGCGCGCGCGTACTTGGGTTTCCTCACGAGACCGCGAGTCACGATGTTGAAGAACGAGTCGAGGCGCTCGATGGCGTTCTCGCCCCGCGCAGGCCGGCTTTCCATGCGCCGCTCGAGGTTCTCCGTTTCTCGGTCCAGCGCCGCGCTCAGGATGTCTTCCTTGGAGCGGAAGCTCTTGTACAACGTCCCCAAGGCGACACCCGCGTGCGCCGCCACGTCGCGCTGACGCACGTTCTCGAATCCGCCTTCCTCGGCCAGGCTGATGGCGACGTCCAAGATGCGGTCCCGACGATCTCGTGATGGCACGTGGAAAATGAAACACGTTTCACTCCCCACAGTCAAGCGGGCGGCACCTCGTCGAGGCCGCGCGATCGGGCTCCCGATCAGGCGTATGTCAGTCACGTTTCTCGCCCAAGTCGGGGGTGGGATCTGCGACATCTTGCAGCAGGTACTTCACGATCTTTCCACTGGCATTGCGGGGCAGCGGCTCGCTGCGGAGCTCCCACTCGCCAGGTACCTTGAAGTAGGCGAGTCCCTCCGCAGCCCACTGCTTCAACGCCGGGATCTCGAGGTTCTTGCCTGATCTGGCCACCACCACCGCCTTGACGGCCTGGCCCAGCTCCGGGTCATCGACGCCAAAGACTGCGCTCTCGGCGACGTCCGGGTGCGCGTCCAGACGGCGCTCTATCTCCGCGGGGTACACATTTTCCGCGGCTCGAAGGATCAGGTCCCTTTTCCGCGTGTGGATGTACAGGCGACCAGCCTCGAGGCGCCCGAAGTCGCCCGTCTGCAGCCAGCGCCCCTCGTGAATGGCGGCGCGCGTCGCCTCGGGGTCTTGCCAGTAGCCCAGCATCACCAGCGGCGATCGCACGAACACGTCGCCCACTTCGCCTTCGGGCAACACCCTTCCCAGCGAGTCACGGATCTCCAGCTCGATGGTCGGCAGCGGTTGACCCACCGACTCTGGGAACTCTCGCAGCTCGGCGCCATAGTTCATGGTCGCGAGCGCCGTGCACTCGGTCTGACCATAGCCAACGGCCAGGCCTTGCACCGCGTTCGGGAACGCCTCCCGCAGGGCCGCCTGGATCTCCGGCGTGACTGGCGCGCCGCCGCAGCCGATGCTGGTCACGCTGGTGACGTCGTAGTCCTTGCGCGTCGGACACTGGAGCACCCGGTACGCCATGCTGCCCTGGGGACCCCAGCCGTTGACGCCCTCCGCCTGCATGGCGCTGAGCACCTTTTCCGCGGAGAAGCGCCCCGTCGTCCAGACGCTCTTCACGCCCCCTGCGAGGTGCGCGATCAGCGAAGCGTGGAGCCCCGAGACGTGAAACAGAGGGTTCGACACCAGCCGGCAGTGTTGGGGCGCCGGCTCTGGCTGGTGGGGCTGGGGGTGAGGAGCGCCGTCCGTGTCGCCGGAGCTCGCTGCTTCGCTTTGGCTCAGTTCGCGCAGCTTGGCCAGGCGAGCGCCGTGGAAGAACTGGACGCCGAGCAGCGCCACCACGTTGCGGTGGCTGTGCAGGGCGCCCTTGGGTCTGCCGGTGGTTCCGCTGGTAAACAGCAAGATCGCCGCGTCGTCTTCCTCGATGGCTGTCTCTGAGAGCGCCGCGCCTCGGCCCCGCTTCACCGCCGACCAGAACTCGAGCTCGGTCTCGTGGTCGTCGCTCGAGAACCGCAGCGCCGAAGTGCCGCATGGAATCGGTCGTGAAAGGCGCTCCGCGCGCTTGTGGTCGATGACCAGTAGCTTGGGTGCGGTCTGGTGCAGCGCGTAGTCGATCTCGTCGCCGACCCACCAGCCGTTCATCGCCACCGCGATGGCCCCGAGGCTGATGGTCGCCCAGAACGCGAGGCACCACTCCGGCGCGTTGGCGCCGAGGATCGCCACGCGATCGCCCTTGCCGATGCCGTACTCACGCTCGAAGGTCGCGGCCAACGCGCTCACGGCCTGCAGGTGCTCTCGGAAGCTCAGCCGCAAGTCGGGGAACACGAGGTACGGGGAGTCCCCGAAGCGCTGTGATGCGGAGAGCAGAGCCCTCAGGTGGGGCGCCCGCCGCTTGAACACCGAGAGACGCGCGCCGAGCACGTCCTCCTCGACGACCTCGAAGGGGCTGCCAGGTGCCAGAAGCTCCCGCTCCACGATCGCGCGCGCGCGGAGCTCCTCGTCGAGAGTCCATGTCGCCAAGGCTCAGCCGCCCTTCAGGATCTCGGCCGCGCGCTTCCGCAGCACGAACTTCGTCACCTTGCCCGTGGCGTTCATGGGCAGCGCGTCGACCAGCTGGAAGTGGCGGGGCACCTTGTAGTTGGCCAGGTGCTCGCGGCACCAGGCGCGCAAGGTCTCCGCGTCCAGAGAGCTGTCAGTGCGGCGCACGACGAAGGCCATGCCGACCTCTCCCATGCGCTCGTCGGGTACCCCGATCACCGCGACGCTCACCAGCTCCGGATGGCTGAGCATCAGGTTCTCAATTTCCGCGGGGTAGCAATTGAAGCCGCCCATGATGAACATGTCCTTCTTGCGGTCCGTGATGCGCACGTAGCCGCGTTCGTCCAGGATCCCGATGTCTCCGGTGTGGAGCCAGCCCTCCGCGTCGATCGCCTCGCGGGTGGCCGCTTCGTCGTGGAAGTAGCCGCGCATCACGTTGTAGCCGCGCACCACGATCTCACCCGGCGCACCGCTCGAGACCCTTTGGCCAGCGTCGTCCACCGCGATCATCTCGACGCCCTCGATCGCGCGACCGCTGGTCCTGGCGATGGTCTCCGGGTCGTCGTCGTAGCGACACATCGCCACGATGCCGCAGCACTCGGTGAGGCCGTAGCCGGTGATGATGGTCTCGAGCCCCAGCACGTCTCGCATGCGGTGGATCAGATCCACGGGGATACTAGCGGCGCCCGTGACAGCGAGGCGCAGGCTCGAGACGTCGTGGGCCGAGAGCTGTGGGTGGGCGAGGATGGCCTGATAGAGCGCCGGCGGGCCAGGCAGCATCGAGATCCGATCGGCGGCGATGCGCTGCAACACCTGGCCGGGGTCGAAGACCAGATGCGGGAGGATCGTGGCGCCCCGTAGCAGGCAGGCAAGCCAGCCGGCCTTGTAGCCGAACGCATGGAAGAACGGATTGACGATCAGGTAGCGGTCGCCCTCGCGCAGTCCGACGACTTCGGTCCAGCTGGTGAAGGCGCGCACGTTCTGGCCGTGGGTCGTGACGACCCCCTTCGGGTGGCCCGTCGTCCCGCTGGTGAAGAGGATGTCCGAGGAGTCGTCGGCGCTGACGCTGGCGGCGCGTGCCTCGGCTTCGCCTGCCGAGACTCCGGCGCCGGCGTCGAGGAACGCCGCGAATGGAGTCCGCCAGATAGCAGGAACCTTCCCTGGACCGATCTCGATCACGCGCTCGAGCTGGGGGAGCTCGGTCCAGAGCGAGGCGCCGGAGGGATCACCTAGTTCCGCGCGGAGACTACCGAGGTAGTCGGTGCCCAGGAAGTCCCCGATACTCACCAGCACACGGGCGCCGCTCTTCTGCAGCACGTAGGCGGCCTCCTTGGCCTTGAAGCGCGTGTTGATGGGCACGACGGCGGCGCCGGCGCACTGGGCGCCAATCGCCGCGAGGATCCATTCATGGCAGTTGGGCGCCCAGATGGCGACGCGATCGCCTGGTTGCACGCCAGCGGCGATGAAGCCACGTGCGGCTTCGAGGCAGCGGCTCCACAGCGCGCTGAAGGAGAGCCGAACGGGGGAGCCGTCGATGATGGAGGCTTCCTCGAGGGCCAGGGCGTCTCCCCAGCGCTCCGCTGCTTCGGCGGCCACGGCAGGAATGCTGCTCTTCATCGGACCTCACCCCCAGACCCCGTGCTAGGGCTTCTGGCTCCCCACCAGCCACATGCTGAAGAACTGCGAGCCGCCGCCGTAGGCGTGGCCCATGGCGACCCTTGCGCCGTCGACCTGATGCTCTCCGGCCTGTCCCCGGACCTGCATCGCAGCCTCGGCGAAGCGGATCATGCCGCTGGCGCCGATGGGGTTCGTCGACAGCACACCGCCGCTCATGTTGATGGGCAGCTCGCCGTCGAGGGCCGTCACGCCTCGTTCGGTGAGCTTCCAGCCTTCGCCTTCGTCGCAAAACCCCAGGTTCTCCAGCCACATCGGCTCGAACCAGGAGAAGGGAACATAAAGCTCCGCGCAGTCGATCTCCTTGCGCGGATCGTGGATCCCCGCCTGCGCGTAGAGATCCTTGGCTGCGTCGCGACCTGCCTTGGGGTTGACCTGATCGCGACCGCTGAACAGCACTGCTTCACTGCGCATGGCGCCGCCGAGCACCCAGGCCGGCGGCGTCGGCGATTTGGCGTGGGCCTCGCTCACGAGCACCATCGCCGCCGCTCCGTCGGACGACGGACAGGTGTCGAGGTAGCGGATCGGATCCCAGAGCATCGGGGACTGCTCGACCATCTCGCGGCTTATTTCCGGGAGGTGCAAATGAGCGAGCGGATTCTTGAGCGCGTTCAGGCGATCCTTGACGCTGACCAGCGTGCCGACGTGGCTGGGCGCTCCCGAGCGGCGCATGTAGGCGCGGATGAGCGGGGCGAAGTAGCCTCCAGCGCCAGCGGTGAGCTGGGGCTGGAAGGGGATCGCGGGGGAGAGGGCCCACATCGCGTTGCTCTCGGACTGCTTCTCGAAGGCCACGGTGAGCACCCGCTGGTGCACCCCGCTGGTGATCAGGTGGCTCGCCACCAGCGCCGTCGAGCCACCAACGCTGCCAGCGGTGTGGACGCGCATGATCGGCTTGCCCACCGCGCCGAGCGCATCCGCGAGGAAGAGCTCCGGCATCATGATGCCTTCGAACATGTCGGGAGCCGTGCCGACGACTACGGCGTCGATGTCCTTGAACGTCAGATCCGCGTCCGCGAGTGCGCGCAGCGCGGCCTCGCGGAGTAGGCCCGGGATCGATAGATCCTTGCGCTTCGCGGCGTATTTCGTCTGGCCGATGCCGACGACTGCACAGCGTTCCATCACTCGGCCTCCATCACGGCGACTAGGTTCTGTTGCAGGCAAGGGCCGCTGGTTGCGTGAGCCAGCACGCGCCCCGCGTCGCCTCGCAGGATGTGGTTTGCCGCTTCGCCGAGGCGGGTGAGCCCGGCGACCATCATCGGGTTGGCGCACAGCGCACCGCCCGAGGGGTTCAGTTGCACGTCGTCCGCGAGCTGCAGCGCGCGCTGCAGGATCAGCTCCTGATGAGCGAACGGCGCGTGGACCTCGGCGATGTCCAGCTTGCCCTCGGCGGCGCCGGCACGCTCCGCCGCGAGGCGCGTCGACGGGGACTCCGTGAGGTCTCGCATGCCGAGGAAGTGGGGCTCCACCCGGTGGTCGATGCCACGGATGAACGCGGGCCGCTTCACGAGCGTCCGCGCGCGCTCGGCGGTCGCCAGGATCACACAGGCGGCGCCGTCGCTGATGGGCGGGCAGTCGTGCTTGCGGAGCGGCTCCACGAGGTAGGGCTCCGCGACCAGCGCGTCCACGTCGTAGTCGCCGACCTGGTGAGCGTTGGGGTTCCGCTTGCCCTGGGCGCGGTTTCGCTGCGCCACGGCTGCGAAGTCGCGCTCGCTCGCCCAGCCCGCGTCCAGGACTGCGCGAGCCTGGAGCGCCGCGAGGCTGATGGCGTCCGGCCACAGCGGAGCGGTGTAGTAGGGGTCGAGCTGCTGGGAGAGCACGTCGCGCAGGGAGCCGAGGCTCGACTTGCCATAGGCGTAGACCAGCGCCGTCTCGATGTCCCCGTGCTGCAGGCGCACCCAGGCCTCGTAGAGCGCCCAGGCGCCGTCCATTTCCACGTGGGATTCATTGATCGGCGGCCAGGGCGCAACCGAGTCCAGCGCCGAGACGAAGCTGAAGGGGCGCCCCAGGAGGTAGTCGCTGCTGCCGGAGCAGGTGAAGCCAATCTGAGACTTGTTGAGGCCCACTTGCTCGAGGGCTTCGGCCACGACCGGCTGCACCAGCTCGACTTCTTCGCGATCGGTGTGGCGCCTCTGATTCGGCAGCTGCGCGAAGGCGATGATGGCGATGTCACGCATCACAGGTGCTCCTTGTAGGTCTCGTAGTCCGCGTCGGGTTCGCCGCTCGGCTCGAACCACTTGATGCTCTCGAGGGTCGGGCCGAGCTCGGCCTCGTCCTTCCAGATCGCCTTGAGGCGCATGCCCATGCGTACCTCGTCGGGTTCGATGCCGCGGACCAGGTGGAAGATCGGGATGTCGGCGCCGTCGAGCAACACCGCCCCGGCGATGTAGGGCGGCGCGAAGGGCATGTTTCCGAACGGAATGCTGATCGCGCAGTAGGTGGTCAATGTGCCCTGGTCCTTGACCTCGACGATGCCCGCGGTGGGGATGCCGCAGGTGGGACAGGCGCCGCGCGGCGGCAGCAGCACCTTGTTACAGCCCTCGCAGCGCGCACCGAGGATGCGCTTCTCCGCGAAGCCGCGCAGGTACTGAGAGAGGTGGTGGCCGGCGACCACCGTGTAGTCCAGACGCACGGGGGTGAGCAGCTGGGTCACCGGCGCGTTGGGGTCTTGCTCCTTCTCGGGCTTCTGGCTCACTTCGCCGCCTCCTCTTCCGGAAGGAAACACGCGATGTCCTGGATCCTGCCGCTCTTCTCCGCGGCCCACCGGACCTTCACGCGCATGCCCGTCTTCATGCGCTCGGAGCTGCCCGCGTCCACTGCGTGGAGGAGCGCGGTGTCGGCGCCATCGAGCTGGATCAGGGCCCAGGCGAACGGGCGGTCCAGCGGCTGTCCGCGCCGGGGCTCTGCGATCCAGCTCCAGGTCTTGACCGTGCCGCTCTGACCAACCTCGACGAAGTCGGTCGTCGCCTCGCCGGTCTCCGGATCGTACTCGAGGGGTGGGACCAGTACCCGCCCGGCTTGGGTCTTGACGCCTTCGATCTTTCCGGCGCGCAGGCTGGTCAAGAAGCGCCCGATCACCGGTCCCGTCGTGCGGGTGTAGGTGTACTCGAGCGTGTACGGCGCGCTCAGCAAGTTGGTGTCGACTTCACTCATGACTGCTCCAGGATAGAACATGTTTCACTCGCGGGGTAAAGGCATCCCCGCGGTATCGACCGGTGCTCTGTCTACGAACGCAAGCGGGCCGCCAGGCACTGCCCGGCGACCCGTCTGGGGCGGCGTCCTCCCGCTGCAGCTGTCAGTCTTCGACGCTGATCGCCGCCTTGGGGCAGCGCTGCTCGGCCTTCTTGACCTGATCCCGCAGCTCCTCGGCGGGCTCGGCGATCAGCAGGTGCAGGTTGTCGTCGTCGTCCAGCTCGAACACGGTCGGAGCGAATTTGACACACACGCCGTTCGCCTCACAGAGGTCGTAGTCGATACGGATCTTCATGCCTCAGCCCCCTTGCAGCAGGTAGCCGTAGTCTTTGTCGATCATGCAGAAGGTCTTCTCTTCACCGAGGAAATCCAGCAGCCCCTTGAGCGGAACCCCGCACTTGTACCCGTCATCCGTGCGGCAATCGCTGTCACTCGAGCAGGGCTCGAGGCACAAACCCAGGTCGCCGAAGGCCTTGATGTTGACGTAGGGCAACTGGCCCTGGAGCGAGTTCACGTCGTCCTCCGTCAGGAAGGCCAGTGGCTGATAACACTCACCGGAGTCTCCACAGCTGCCCGCGGTGCAGGACTTGTTCTTGATGTCGTCCTCGGTCAGGTCGCCAAGGTCGTTCGTGCAGTAGCCGCCGTTGAAGGGGATGACGAGCTCCTCGAACGCCGAGGCGCTGGGGTCACTGGGATCGAGGATCAGGTTCTTCGTCGGGTAGAGTTCGCTGATGCACTTGGGGTTCGTGTAGCCGGTACAGTCCGCGTCGCTGGTGCACGAGCTGCCCACACCGTGGGACGTCGCGCCATCGCTGCTGTCGTCGCTGCTGCAGCCAGGAGCGGCGAGGGCGGCCAGCAGGCCAGCTGCGGCAACGGAGAGAAGGGTCTTGAGTTGCATGGTTCGCGATCTCCTTGGCTGGGTGGTTTTCGGCGCCCCTGGGCGCGGGGGGTCTTGGAAGAAGGGCTCCAGCGCCCGGCTCATCAGTAGAGCAACGTGAGGGAGGCGGCGCCGCCGTAGAGCCAACCGCCGCTCGAGAAGCCGGGCCAGCCTGGGTTGTTGGTCTGCAGGCCATCGCGGCCAGGCAGCGGGTTGCCGGTGGCAGCCACGACCGCGTCATCGGGCACTTCGTCCCGCAGCTTGCCGTCGTCCTTCTTCTGATAGCGGTCGAGCAAGTGGTGGCCCTGGATCTGAAGTTCCGGGCGGAAACGGAGGCCAAAGGCCTCGAACTCGAAGTTGGCACCCGCGGTGGCGCTCACTCGATCGTTGTCGACGTAGTTGCTGCGCCCGGTCTGCTCTGGCACGGGCGATGGGGTGTAGCCGAGGTCGATGAACGCAGTGACGGTATCGATGTGCTGGCGCGCGCCGAAGGTGAAGGCGAAGGTGTCCTTCCAGGCGTAGTCATCGCCGTAGATGGCGCCAGGGACCTGGCCGTGGCGGTCGATGTAGTCGGACCACAGGGTGTAGCTCACTCCGCCCACGAAGGACGTCTCGTCGGTAACCCCGACCTCGCTACCAAGGCCAAAGCTCCAGGGCACGAAGTCGTGCACCGCCTTGCGCGTGGTGTCCGACTCCTGACCCGCGGGCAGCGCCGCGCTGAAGGCGGTCTCGATCACCAGCTTCTGCTCGGAGTGCACGCTGCCGGCCAGGCTGAAGCGATCGCTCGGCTTCCACACCACACCAAGGTGGGGCGACACCGCGGTGTTCACCTTGACGTCCGTGGCCAGGAGCAGCTGGTCGTAGTCCGCAGGGTCTCGCACGTACGTGCCAGCGTTGGCGGTGTTGGTCAGACTCAGGGTGAAAGAGAGTCCCACGGCGAGCTCGTCAGTGATGCGTCCGCCGGCGCCGAAGGCGAGGGAGGTCGCCGTGAGGCGGTCGCCGTAGAGCTCCGGGTGCAAGGAGTTCGAGAAGAACTGCTCGCGCTCGTCGTTGTAGAACGACTGCGCCGTGGTGAACTCGCCGTTGGGAATCAGCGCGTGCAGACCGAGCACGAAGCGCTCGTCCACGATCGGGGCGACGAGGCCAAGGATGGTGTAGCTGCGGGTGACGCCGACGTCGCGACCCTCGGCGCGTGGGCGGGGGCCGAACGCTGGCGTGCAGATGCTCTCCCGGCAGCCTCGCTCCAGCCAGTCCGTGGGGACCGTGTCGTTGGGGATGGGGTTGCCCTCGCCGTCGAGAATGTTGCGGTCGCCGACCGCCAGGGGAACCGTCCCGCCCGTCCGACCATCGTAGGTGATCTCCGTCTGATCCGAGAGCACCAGCACCCCGAGCGTGAAGCCCTTCTTGGCGTAGCCGAGCAGCGCCGGGTTGAAGTACGTGGAGGGCGCGTCAGCGCCGGTGACGCGGCCATTGAAGCCGCCAGCGCCGGTGGTGCCGCCCACCAACTCGAAGAGCGGCGACGCCTGGGCCACCCCCGCGACGCCCAGACAGGGCAAGAGCGTCGCCGTGCCGAGCAACACACGTTGCCACAGAGAAACGTGTGTCACTTGCTCACCCCCAGATCTTTCGAGTCCTTGTGGGGCAAGGCGTCGCGCACCCGGGCACAGGTCGCCAGATCTTCGGCTTCGTCTTGGTGCAGCGCCGAGCCGATGATCGCCGCCACCCGCGGGTCATCCAGGCTCTGACCCAAGTAGCGGAAGGTCACCCGCCCCTTGTGCGTCTGGGATGGATCCGAGAGGGCCTCCAGCACGCCACAGCCGATGGGAGGACAGCCTTCGGTCTCGAAGATGCGTTCTTCGTTGTCGAAGCGCGAGTAGGAGGTGAACTCGATCTCGTTGGCGGCGATGGGGAACTCGGGGTCTGGACCGTACTCGTTCCAGTCGCGCATCACGGTGTGGCGCACTCCCGAGGCGTTTCCAGAGACCTCCCAGCGCATCCCCAGGTGGCCGTCGCCGTCGGTGTCCGCCGCGCCGTCTGGCATGTCCGGTGTCGGCATCACGCGCAGCGAACTCAGCGCGGCGTTGGTGGAGAAGTCCGCGGGGGTGAACGCCGGGTTGGCGTCGAAATCCAGGCCGCGCAGGAAGTACCAGCGCTCGAGGGAGAAGCGACAGGCGCCGCCCTCGTCCACCGACTCTCCCTGGCGCGCGCCCTGTTCCGTGTTCGTGCTGTCCTGAGCATTGCGGTACATCAGCGCCTTCACGCCGATCTCCGGCAACACCACGTCGACGCTGCCGCTCACGCGAATGCCGCAGAAGAGGTTCTCATCGATGGTGAAGGCGTCGCCGCTCTGGCTGATCTTGTAGGCGTACCAGTTGGTCGATGTCTGCAGACCGTTCAGCACCCTGTCGATGGAGAAGTCGGTCTGACGCGTGATCCAGTAGCCGGTCATGTCGCAGCCCGTGGTGCGCGTGCCCTGCTTGCACGCGGAATCACAAGCCGTGCGGTCGTCGCTGTCACACTCCTCGTCGCCGACCTGGATGCCATCACCGCACACCGAGTGGCACTCGTTGTCCGGGCACTCCCAGCCAGGAGCGATCTGGCAGTCGACGCAGCCCTCGCTGTCGTTGTCGCACGTCTCCGGGCCATCGAGCTGACCGTCACCGCACACGAAGTCGACGGGCAGGATCGTGTCCTCGGCACAGCCGCTGACCAGACCAGCGCACGTTGCGAAGCACAGGAGCGCGCCGCTCAGGTGGATCGACCGCCTGCTCTTGCCCTTCCTCACCAACACGACGCTACACCATTGTGCCTTTCCTGGAACTCGTTTCACTCACCAGCGAGCCGCCGCGCGAGATCGTTCAGGCAACCCGTGGCCGAGCCCAGGCGTTGCTCCAGCGTCTTCACCCCGAGGAAGTAGCGATAGAGCGGGTAGTCGCGGTCGAAGCCAATGCCACCGTGGATATGCTGCGCCGCGTTGACGACTCGGGCTCCCGCTTCCTTGGCCCAGTAGCTCGCGACCAACACCTCGTCCGTCGCGGGTTGGTCGTCGTCGAGCAGCCAGGCGGCGCGCCACGACGCGACCCGGATTGTTTCCACGTCGACGAAGGCGTCGGCAGCGCGCTGCCCCACGGCTTGAAACGTCCCGATGGCGCGTCCGAACTGCCGGCGCTCGGTCGCGTACTTCGCGGTGAGTCGCAGGGCGCGGGCGGCCATGCCCAGGATCGACGCCGACTGCGCGACCAGCCCGCGGTCGCGCATGAAGCTCGCCACGTCTCGACCGCTGCCGAGTTCGCCGAGCACTGCGCTGGCTGCCACGGATTGTCCGCTGAAGCGCACCCTCCCCAAGGGCTCTTCGTTGCTCGCCGTCTGGCGCTGGACGTCGACCTCTGCGAGGTCGACACACAACGCGCTGGTCCGATCGCCATGCTCCGCGAGCAGCACCAGGTGGGTAGCGACCGGCGCATACGCCACGCAGTCGAGCTGTCCTTCGAGGACGAAGCCGTCCGAGGTCTGCTTCGCGCCGATTCGGTCGAGGCTGGCGCAGATGATGTGTTCCCCGCGGATCACACCAGGCAGCACGGCCTGGCGCAGCTCATTCCCCCCGAAGCGATCCACCGCAGGCGCGCCCATGGCCAAGCAGGGGGTGAGGGGAAGCGGCGCGGTGACCCAGCCTGCCTGTTCGTGGATCAGGCACACCTCGACCATGCCGAGGCCGAGGCCACCCACGTCCTCTTTCAAGTTGAGGCCCAGGAGCTCGCTCTCCGCCATGCGGGACCACAGCTCGCGGTGGAAGACCGGCTGCTCCGCGCGTTCCAGGCGCGCGATGGCCTCCGGAGTGCAGAGCTCGCCGAACATCTGGCGGCACAGGCCGATCAAGCCCTTCTGGTCTTCGGTGAAGGCAAAGTCCATCTCAGCGCTCCTGCCTGGGCATGCCGAGGCCCGCCATGGCGATGATGTCGCGTTGAATCTCGTTGGTGCCGCCGCCAAACGTCAGCACCAGGCTGGCGCGGTAGTAGCGCTCCAGGCGTCCCTGGAGCGCCGCCCCGACAGAGCCGTGCTGGAGCGTCGCTGACTCTCCCATTATTTCCATGAGGTAACGCGCTGCCCAGAGGTAATACTCGGAGCCGTAGATCTTCACCGCGGAGGCTTCGTGGGGCGGAAGCTCCCCGCGCTCGATGTTCCAGGCCTGCCGCCAGTTGAACAGCCTGAGCACGTCGGTACCTGCCTTGACCTTCGCGAGGTTCACCTGCACCCAGCCGCGGTCGATCACGCGACCGCCCTCCGGGGCCCTGGTCGCCTTGGCCCACTCGGTGACTTCGACCAGGAAGCGCTCGACGATACCCGCGGTGAACAGCGCCACTCGCTCGTGGTTCAGCTGGTTGGTGATCATGCGCCAGCCACCGTTCTCGACGCCGACCAGCATGTCCGCCGGGACCTTCACGTTCTCGTAGAAGGTCGTGAAGACGCGGTTGTCGCCCAGGGTGCGCGTCGGCGTGATGCTCACTCCAGGCAGCTTCGTGTCGACCATCAGGATCGAGATGCCCTTGTGCCGTGCGGCATCGGGGTCGGTGCGCACGGCGAGCCAGATGTAGTCTGCGTGGTCGGCGAGACTGGTGAACACCTTCTGACCGTTGACCACGTAGTGATCGCCTTCGCGCTGGGCGCTGGTCTTCAGGGCCGCGAGGTCGGTGCCTGCCTGGGGCTCCGTGTAGCCGATGGAGAAGTGGAGATCCCCCTGGAGGATACGCGGCAAGAGCGCCTGCCGCTGAGCGTCGGTGCCGTACTTCATCAGCGTCGGCCCGACGGTATTCAGGGTGAGCAGCGGGATGGGGAAGCCGGCGCGCTGGACCTCATCGAAGAAGATGAACTGCTCGATGGCCGGACGGCCCTGTCCGCCGTACTCCGTGGGCCAACCGATGCCAAGCCAGCCGTCGGCGCCCATCTGCTTGAGCGCTGCTCGGTAGAGCGGACCGCCGCTCTCGGTCAGGGCTACCTCTTCTTGCAGCTCTGGGGTCATCAGCCGCCCGAAGTAGCCGCGCAACTGGTCGCGCAGCTGCTTCTGTTCGGGCGTGTAGTCGAGATACATGCTGCCTCCCGGAAGGGGTGAGGGGCGCGCATCCGCCCGCTCAGTAGAACGTGTTCTACACCGAAGGACACCGCGGCGACAAGCAGCCGAAACACGCTTTGCGCATTGCTTTCGGCGCCACCCCCTGCGGCCTTGCGCAGAGCGTCGTTATTTCGCGCGTAGCGCGGCGCTGGAGTCGGCATTTACTGCGAAAAGCCCGGTCCCGGACCGAGCCGCGGCGCACTGCGTCGCCCCCCAGCAAGCGCGCCCGGTGCGCCTCGCCCCCAGCCGCCGGAGGCACTCGCGGGGTCCGAACCGGGAGCGCCCTTGAAACGCGTTCTAGGCTGGTCGATGAAGCAAGCTCAAGGGCGCAGCACGATGCGGCCGTGCAGGTTGCCCTCGAGCAACCGACGCTGAGCGGCGTCCGCGTCGGCGAGGGGCCGTTCCTCGTGGATCACTGCTGACAGGGGTTGCTTCGCGTGGAGCTTCAGCAGGGCGAGCATGTCGCTCGGGGTCGCGCCGCTGGAGCCATGAATGCTCAGGCCAGTGGTGATGATGTAGCCGAGGTTCAGCTCCGCCCGCTTGCCGACGACGTTGCCGATGCTCACCAGGCGTCCGCCGACGCTCAGGCTGCGCAACGCGGCGTTGAACGTCGGCTCGCCGACGCAGTCGAGCGCGACGTCGACGCGCTGCCCCAGCTGGCGATGGAAGTCCCCCCCTGGGCTCACGAGCACGTCGTCCGCGCCCAGCTCCGTGCAGTAGGCGATGTGCTCCTCCGTCCGCACGACGGCCACGACGCTCGCGCCGAGACGCTTGGCGATCTGGATTGCAGCGGCGCCGACTCCGCCGTTTGCGCCGGTGATCAGCGCGCGCTGGCCGCTCTGGAGCTGGCCCCAGCGCACCAGTCCGCGGTAGGCCGTACCGTAGGTGCAGTGGAGGATCGCCGCCATTGCCGCCGGGATTTCTTCGGGCATCGCGTAGAAGCAGCGCTCCGGCGCCAGGAGGTGGCTCGAGTATCCGCCGTCCACCAGCAACCCCAGGACGCTGGCGGCGTAGGGACAGAGTGAGGTGTCCCCGGACTGGCAGCTCGGACAGCTGCCGCAGCTGTCTCGGTGCATGCTCGCCACGCGATCACCGACCTTCCAGCGTGAGACGTCGCTGCCCACGGCGACGACCCGTCCCACCGCCTCGTGTCCGGGGGTGACGGGCAGCTGGATGAAGGCGAAGCGCCCGCTGCGATCGATGGTGTCGCGGTAGCAAACCCCGCAAGCCTCCACCTCGACGAGCACCTGGCCCGACTTGGGCTCCGGGAGCGGCGCCTCGAGGAGCTCGAGGTCGCGGGTGAAACCCGTTTCAAGCATGCGCATGCGACGCCAGGTCATGAGCCGAGTGGAGCGTGTTACAGTCGACACGTCAACGCGCCCCGCGCGCTGATCCGGTCACGTTCGATGAGACGCTCGATGAGAGGAGTAGGATCAGGCTCGAGCCGACGAGCCGTCGCGTCCTGGGTTGCGCTGGGGATCACCGCGGCCTCGATCGCGCTCGGCCCGACCGCGTGCGGCAGCAACGCGGACGTTACCCAAGGCAGCGGTGGAGCGGGAGGCGCCGCGGGGGCCGCCTACGTCTGCGAGCTGCCCGAGCGGAAGCCTTCGTCCTACGTCGAAGACCGCGAGCCATGCGCGGATCACGATCCGCTTCGCAGCGCCTACTTCGGCGACCTGCACGTCCACACTCGCCTGAGCTTCGATGCCTACGCGGACCAGACCCGCGTCGGACCACGGGAAGCCTATCGCTTCGCCAAGGGGGACCCGATCCGGGTCGCACCGCTGGACTCGAACGGCGAGGGGACTCAGACCCTGCAACTCAAGCGACCCTTGGACTTCGTGGCGGTGACCGACCACGCCGAGTTCCTCGGGGAAGTGCTGGCGTGCATCACGCCCGGAGAGCCGGGCTATGACACCCAGTTCTGTCAGGACTATCGCGTGGGTGGTCCCGCTGCCGTCCAGAACATCGCAATTCCCCTCAGCTCCCCGGCGCCCACCCGGCGCAAGGACGTGTGTGGTGACGACCGCAAAGGCTGCGAGCAGCTCGCCCGAGACGGCTGGCGAACGCTGATCGACGCGGCCGAGGAAGCCTACGACAAGACCTCGAGTTGCTCCTTCACCGCGCTGATTGGCTACGAGTGGACTGGCGCGACGGGCGTGAGCAACCTGCACCGCAACGTGATCTTCAAGAACGATCGCGTGCTGGACTACCCGGTGACGTACATGGAGACCCCCACAGCCGTCGAGCTGTGGGCGCGCCTCGACTGCGAGTGCCGTCGCGCCATCGATGGCTGCGAGGTGCTGGCGATCCCTCACAACTCGAACCTCAGCAACGGCAAGATGTTCATCCCGGAGTACCCAGGGACGAACGGGATCGAGCAGGAGCGCGCCCAGGCCAAGCTTCGCGGCGCCATGGAGCCACTGGTGGAGATCTTCCAGCACAAGGGCTCGAGCGAGTGCAGCTACGCCCAGAGCTCGGTCTACGGCGAGCTGGACGACCAGTGCCAGTTCGAGCAGTTCCGCGAGGGAATGGACTGCGGGGACAAGACAGGCGCGCTCGGCATGATCAACGGTGGCTGCGTTTCTCGCTATGACTTCGTGCGCGGCGCGCTGCTGACCGGCCTCTCGGAGGAGCAGCGTCTCGGTACCAATCCCTTGCAGCTGGGCATCATCGCCAGCACCGACACCCACCTTGGAGCGCCAGGCGCCGTGGACGAGGAGCAGTTCCTGGGGCACACGGGCGGGGAGACGCAGCTCGAGGATCGACTGCAGGTGATCACACAGCCTCCGAGCGGCGTGATCTCCACCCCCGGTGGTCTGGTCGGCGTGTGGTCCACGGAGAACAGTCGCAGCGCGATCTTCGAGGCCCTCGCCCGTCGCGAGACCTTCGGTACCAGCGGTCCCCGCATCACGCCGCGCTTCTTCGGTGGCTTCGGTCTCGACATGGCGGCGTGTGGTAAGGCCGACTGGATCGCCACGGCGGATGCTCAGGGGGTGCCCATGGGCGGGAGCCTCGAGCGGAGCATGAATCCCCAGGGCAACGCACCCAGCTTCATCGTGAGCGTCGACGCCGACCCGGATCCCAGCGCCGCTCCCCTCGAGCGCGTGCAGATCGTGAAGGGCTGGGTGGACGCCGCCGGAAAATCCCACGTCGCCGTGTACGACGTGGCCGGGCAGGCGGGGCGCGGCAGCCTCGACCTCGACAGCTGCGAGGCTGGCGGAGCGGGCGACAGCAACCTGTGCTCGACGTGGGTAGATCCAGACTTCGACCCGAGCTTGCGCGCCTTCTACTACGTCCGCGCGCTGCAGAACCCGACCTGTCGCTGGAGCTGGCTGCAATGTCTGGGTCTACCGGAGGCCGAGCGGCCTGAGGCCTGCTCGGATCCAAGCGTCACCAAGCAGATCCAGGAGCGCGCCTGGACGAGCCCGATCTGGTACGAGCCAGGAGCAGGCTGAGTGGCTCCTTCGCGGCTAGGTCGCTTGCTCCGCGAGCCCCTGGTGCATTTCGCCTGGCTCGCCGCGCTGTTGATCGTCCTCACCCCGAAGCCCGCTGACGAGCGCTCCATCGAGGTCGGGGAGGAGGAGCTCGCCTCGCTCACCAGGCAGTTCACGCTCAAGGCCAAGCGTCCCCCGAGCGACGCGGAGCGCGCGCGTCTGGTCAACGATTACCTGCGCGACGAGGTGTTGAAGCGCGAGGCGATCGCGCTCGGGATCCACGAGACGGATCCGGTGGTCAAGCGCCGACTGATCCAGAGTCTCGAATACCTCGCGGAAGCAGAAGGGGATGCAGCGCCCAGTCCTGATGACGCGGACCTGCGAGCCGAGCTGGCGGCACACCCGGAGCGCTATCGAGTCCCCGAGCGCCTCGACTTCGTGCAGGTGTTCGTACGGGCTGGACCCGATCTCGAAGAGCGCGCCAGAGCCGTCTCTGCAGAGCTCCCTGCAGCCGCCGTGGTTGCAGGGGCCGGGGGTGAGGTGCCCCGGCCAGGCGCAGCGACTCCCGTCGCCCAGCGGCAGCTGGGAGACGCGTTCCTCGATGGTAACCGCTTCAAGGCCAAATCCGAGCAGCAGGTCGCGGCGCGCTTCGGCGGGGCGATGGCCAAGGCATTGTTCGAGCGGAGCCGTCAGGCAGACGTCAAGGACCAGTGGCTGGGGCCATTCGATTCGCGTTTTGGCAAGCACTGGATCTGGATCACGGCGCGGCACCCAGCACGCGCACAGCGCTTCGACGAGGCTCGACGCGAGCTGGAAGCCGAGGTGCTGGAGCACCAGCGGCAGGCGCGGCGCGATGCCTTCGTGCGCAAGGCTGCAGCGCGCTACCGGATCCGCGTGGAAGGGAATCCGTGGCAGGTAGAGCCGTGAAGCGCAGCGGCTCTGGACGATGGACTCTCGTGGTCCTGCTGTTCGGCGTCTGCGTGGTGTTGCCGCGCGCCGGGCAGGCTCACGCCCTGGCGCCCATCGTCCTGCGT
>JAGQIY010000160.1 GCA_020430865.1 Myxococcales bacterium | reverse complement strand
CGTGGTGGGGTACGCGCAGCAGGATGCCTTCTTGTTCTCCACCACCGCAGGACGCAACGTCGGTTTCGTGCTGGATGAGCCGGACTCCGGCCCTTCGCTGCTGACGATTCGTCAGGCGGCGGCCGAGGCGCAGGTCCTGGATGAGATCCTGGGTCTGCCCGACGGCTTCGACACCGTCGTGGGAGAGCGCGGCGTCCAGCTCTCCGGCGGCCAGAAGCAGCGCGTGGCCCTGGCCCGAGCGCTGGTCTCGGAGCCCAAGGTGCTGGTGCTCGACGACCCCCTGAGCGCCGTCGATGGTCGCACGGAGAAGAACATCCTGGAGGCCATCGATCGCCAGCGCGCCCAGCGTGGGGTGGTGCTGATCACGCACCGCGTGGCCGCGGCGGCGCGCTGCGATCGGGTGCTCGTGCTGGATCAGGGCCGCGTGGTGGAACAGGGCACCCATCAAGAGCTGTGCGCTGCGGGTGGACTGTACTCGACGTTCGCCGAGGAGCAGCGCCTGGAGAGCGAGCTGGAGCGCATCGGAGCTCAGGAGCTGGCCGCGGCAGACGCGCGCGCGCCGGAAGGAGCGCCCGCGTGAGCGCGAACGGAGCAGCGTCTGCGCCGAGCAAGGACGCAGAGCAGGGAAGGCCCGCGGAGGGGCAGACGGAATCCGGGAGGAAACAAACGGAGGCCATCCTCCGCGCCTTCCACGAGGAAGACACGCTGGGCAAATCCTACGACTGGGGGCTGATGAAGCGGCTCTGGCCGTTCGTGCGCCCGTATCGCAGGTTGTTCTTCGCAGCGATGGCCGTGGTGATGCTCACCGCTGCGGGTGCGCTGGCGCAGCCGCTGGTCATGCGCTGGGCGATCGATGATGGCGTCGCCTCGAGAGACGCGGGTATCCTGATGCGCGGCGGCGTGATCGTCGCCTTGATCGTGATCACGTCCCAGGCGCTGAGCTTCTTTCAGATCTATACCATCCAGGTGGTCGGCGCCCGCTCGATGGCCGACCTCCGGCGCGTGATCTTTCAGCATCTGCACAAGCTGAAGGTGGGCTTCTTCGACGTTCAGCCGGTGGGGCGCCTGGTGACGCGCGTCACGAACGACGTCGACGCGATCCTGGAGCTGTTCGCCTCGGGCGCGCTGGGTGCTTTCGGCGATCTGATTCGCCTGGTCGGCATCGTCGTGGCGATGCTCATCCTCGACTGGCACCTCAGCCTCATCGCTTTCCTTGCGGTACCGCCCGTGGTGTTGATGGTGCGCGCGGTGCGCAAGCGTTCGCGCAGCGCCTATCGCGAGATCCGCGCGAAGACGGCGCGCATGAACGCGACCATGAACGAGCAGGTCAATGGCATGGCCATCGTGCAGGCCTATCGGCGGGAGGAAGCGGCGAGTCGTGAGTTCGATCAGATCAACGCGGACTACCGCGACGCGAACATCCGCTCGGTGAAGTACGAGGCCATCCAGGACGCGGCCATCGAGATGGTGAGCGCAGTGTGCCTGGCGAGCATCATCCTGGCGCTCGGCTACCGCCAGTCGAGCTTCGGTACGCTGGTCGCATTCAACGCCTATCTGGTGATGTTCTTCGAGCCGATCAGCGCGCTGGCGCAGCGCTATACCTTGCTGCAGTCCGCGATGGCTGGAGCGGAGCGCGTGTTCGGGTTGCTCGACGTCGAGGAGGTGGACGCCGCTCCGGCGAGCGACGTGAGCGACGGCGACCCCAAGCTGGCGTTCGAGCTGGACCGGGTGGACTTCGAGTACAAGCCCGGGGTTCCGGTGCTCAAGCAGGTGAGCTTCAGTGCGCGTCCGGGAGAGAAGATCGCCGTCGTCGGGCCCACGGGCGCGGGCAAGACGACCGTCGCCAGCTTGCTGCTGCGCCTGTATGAGCTGAAGGCTGGCGTCGTGCGCGTCAACGGCGACGACGTGCGCGGGATCTCCCGCGACGAGCTGCGCAAGCGCTTCGCCGTGGTGCCTCAGGACGTGTTCCTGTTCCAGGGCACCGTCGCCTCGAACATCGCCGCTGGTCTCGAGCCGGACATCGAGCGGGTCAAGGCGACCCTGCGCCAGATCGACGCCCTGGATCTGTTCGAGCGGCGCAAGGGCGGCGTGCTGGCCGAGGTGGACGAGCATGGCGCGAACTTTTCCGCGGGGGAACGTCAACTGATCGCCTTCGCGCGTGCGCTCTACCGCGATACGGAACTGTTGATCCTCGACGAAGCCACCGCCTCCGTGGACAGCGACACCGAGGCGCGCTTGCAGCGCGCCCTGGAGCGCCTGATGGCGGGCCGCACGGCACTGATCATCGCCCACCGGCTGAGCACCGTGCGCGCCGCCGATCGCATCGTGGTCTTCCACAAGGGGCGGGTCGTCGAACAAGGCAACCACGAGGAGCTCCTGGCTCTGGGCGGCCTCTACGCCAAGCTGTATCAGCTGCACTTCGCCGGTGAGAGCGAGCGAGGCGGAGAGCAAGGCGCGGAGCGAAGCAGTGAGCCGAGCGCGAACGGAGGCGAGCGAAGCCTCGAGCCTGGCGCGAGCGAAGCAGGTGGCAACGGCGGCGCCGCGGGCAGGGCCCGTGGGGGTGAGGGGGAGCACCCGGTCACCTCCGGGGACCTCAGTGAGGTGACCGAAGGCTGTCCGGATAGCAGTTCCGTGCGGATGTGAGTCGAGCGAAGCGTCGCAGGAGCGCCCTGGCAGGATGTCGAGAAGCACCCTGCCTGGCGACAACCACGGCGCCGGCGGTCTCGACGGTGAGTCTGCTCGCCTTGCCCTGGGGCGTGTTCAGGGGCCGCGTGCCAGGGCTCCCCACCGGGTTCCTCCGGCTTCCGAGCCGTCTGGCGGGGCCGTCGCATGGTCGGTTCCTTCGCTGCAGTCCATGCGAGCGCAGGCTTCAGGTGCCCGTTGCTCGCGTCGTCTCGCCAACGCCGCTCGATTGGGCTACCACTGGTCCGCGATGAAGCGTCAGAGTGGAGCCCCGGACGTCAGCAAGCCGCCGCGCGGACGCGCGCGAGCGGTGTGGGGCGCGCTGTTCGTCCTGGGGGTCATGAGCGCCGCGCTCGTCTCCGGGGGCTGCTCGTCCTCGGCCTGTGACAAGGGCGTCGATGAAGACGGCATCGTGGAGGTGCGGGATATCCAGCCGAAGGGCAACACCTACTCCTCCAGCGACTGGCAGGGGCCCTACTTTCCGTTTCCGCCAGGCAAGGTGTATCGCTTCTATCATGGCTTCGGCAAGCAGCCGGACCTGGCCGTCGTGTACGTCGCCTTCGAAGAGAACCCCACGACCATCAGTCAGGCCGCCGGCGATGAGGCGCTGCTGAGCGTCGATGACGAGACGATCGAGGTCTACAACAACACCTGCGTGGATTTTTGGGTTCGCGTGGCGGCGACGGCGTCGCCATGAGCGGCCGCAGCGCGCTTCGAACGTAGTCACCAGCTGCGTTGGCGAGCGGCGCGACCCGAGGGAGAGCGGCTCAGTCTGCCCAGCCGTCGATGACGACTCGCGCGACCAGAGCCTCGCTGACATCCTCGGCGCGGGCTACGTCGCGAGCACGGAAGCCGCCAAAGACCTTGCCCAGTTCGAGCGCGGCGAACGGCTCACCCAGCAAGAATATCGGAAGAGAGGCGACGCCGGAGACCTGTCCTGCGGCGCGTTCGAGTCGTGCGGAAACGCTGCGGGCGACCGCTCCGTCCCGCGCTTCGGCGATCAGCGCACGCCCCGAGCGAACCGACGCGGCTGCGGCGTCCGAGGGCGAGAGCGTCTCGCCCAGCAATAGCTCGCTCCCACTGCCGCTGGTCGACTCCACCCGTAGCTGTCCAGAGGGAGTGGACCGAAGCAGCAGCGCGATGTCCGCGCTCGCGGCGGTCATCGCCGTGGTCACACACAGCATCAGCGCGTCGGAAAGGCAACTGGCGCTCGCCAGCACGCCGACGGGGTCGATGGGTGGCGGCCGCAGCGTCGACGGTGGCTGAGAGTCGTAGTCGCTTCGGATGCTCAGCGTCTCACCGCTCTCGTGCTGAGGACCTGGAGGCTGGACCCCCGAGCTCGCGAGCGCGAGTCGCTTGACGAGTAATTGCCGTTCGGAAATGTCGAGGCTCTCCAGCTCCTTGAGCCTCCGCCAGACTCGCCAGCTCGCGTGGCGCACGAAGGCCGTCAGCGAAACGCGCCCGTGGGCGATGCCTCTGGACAGCAGGCTGAACCCCACCGGTCCCGTCGCCACCACACCGTTGGTGACGAACCACTGGTCGTCACTCGGATCGAGGCGGGCGTGACCAAGGCCGGACTCGTCGTCTGCCGGGTGGATGAAGTCGACTCGAGGGGGCTTGCGGTCCATGGTGTGGGGGAGCGGCTCTGGGGAAGGAAGCGTGCTTCGCCGACATGCTACGGGGGCTACAGGTGTGGTAAGGTGGGGCATTCTCGGACAGTCTGCGTGAGGGTCAAGCGCTATCCAGGAACCCACGGTTTGTGGTCGTGTGTGGGCTTCATTCGCACGCCCACTGACACAAACCTCGAACCACGCTGCGTCGCCTGGTCCGGCCATCACATCGCGCTGCGTCATCGACTCTCGGTCTAGCGGCTGGTTGTGCGCGCCAGCGAACCACCAGGCGAAGATCTGGTGACAGCGCATTCGACCGCACCGGCGCTCCCTCTCGGGTCAGTTGAGGCTAGGTTTGGCCCGTGGCGAGCGAGGCGATGCACAAAGGAGGGCGAGGTGCGGTGTGGTTGATCGGGGCCGGCCCAGGTGAGCCCGATCTGATCACGGTTCGAGGCCGAGAGCTGCTGGGCCGCGCTGATGTGGTGCTGTACGACGCGCTCTCGCATCCCGGGTTGCTCGAGTGGTGTCGACCCGAGGCCGAGCGTCGCAACGTGGGAAAGCGCTACGGGCAGCGCAGCCCGGATCAGTCGTGGATCACCTCGCAGCTGATCGAGCTCGCCCGCGCGGGCAAATGCGTCGCGCGGCTCAAGGGCGGCGATCCGCTGCTGTTTGCGCGCGGCGCAGAGGAGGCCGAGGCCCTGGCGGAGGCTGGGATCCGCTTCGAGATCGTCCCCGGGATCTCCAGTCCCGTCGCGACCACGGCGTACGCAGGCATCTCCATGACCCATCGTGACCTGTCTTCCAGCGTGACGTTCATCACAGGGAGCGATCGTGAAGGCAAGCAATGGTCAGATGCCGCGTGGAAAAAACTCGCTACCGCCACCGACACCATCTGTGTCTTGATGGGGATGCGGCGCATCGAGGAGATCACGCGCGCGATCGTCGACGGTGGGCGCAGGCGGGAGACGCCCACCAGCGTGATCCAGTGGGGCGCGAGGCCGCAGCAGCGCGTGGTGGAGGGAACGCTCGGGGACATCGCGGAGCGGGTGCGACAGGCGGGAGTGACCAACCCAGCGATCATCGTCGTGGGGGAGGTGACGCAGCTGCGCAGCAAGCTCGCTTGGTACGACTCGCGGCCGCTGTTCGGGCAACGCGTGCTGGTGCCCCGCCCCGTGGCTCAGGCGCAGACCAGCGCGGCGGCGATTCGCGAACGCGCCGCTCAGCCGGTGATCCTGCCGCTGATCCGCATCGAGGCGCCGCCGGAGCCCGCGCGGCTGGAGCGGGCAGTGACCGAGCTCGAACGCTACGACTGGGTGCTGTTCACCAGCGCCAACGGCGTCGTCCGCTGTGCGGACGAGCTGGAGCGCGTTGGGCGCGACGCCAGAGCCTTTGGCGCCGCCAAGGTGGCCTGCATTGGACCCAAGACCGCCCAGGCTCTGGCTCGCCTGGGTATCCGGGCGGATTTGGTAGCGAAGGAGTACGTCGGCGAAGGGCTGGCGCAGGAGCTGGCGGCGCGCGGCGTGGGGAAGGGTAGTCGGGTGTTGCTTCTCAGAGCGCTGGAGGCGCGCGAAGCCTTGCCCGACTTGCTCGTCCAAGCTGGCGCCAGCGTGGACGTGGTGCCTGCATATCAAACCCTGAAGCTGGATGAAGCTGGACGTGCGGAGCTGCGCGGGACGCTCGGCGTCGCCGACCCCGAACGACGCAGCATCGACGTGGCCTTGTTCACCTCGAGCTCCACGGCGCACTCCTTCGCCGACGCGCTGGGAGACACGCGAGATCAGCTGCCGCCGGAGCTGGTGCTGGCCAGCATTGGCCCAGTCACCTCGGCGACGCTGCGCGAGCGCGGCTTGCGGGTGGACGTCGAAGCCGAGGTGTACACGGTCGATGGCCTGCTGGACGCGCTCGAGGCGCACTTCGTCTCGCGACCGGGGCCGACCTGAAGCGACTGGTGCCCTCGCCCCCGAACCCCCTCGCCGTGCGAACTCAGGGGCAGCCAGTCGGGACGTCCTCGGTCACCGCCAGGCCTTCGAAGAAGCCGCGATAGCCGCGGAAGCCGAGGCTCGCGCTGACTGCATCGCACAGTGCGTTGGGGCCGCCTGTGCCCGGGGTGCCGCGCACGTCGGCGATGCTGGCCAGGGAGTTGTCGAGGAAGGTGCGCTCGACGGTGCCTTCGCAGATCCCAAGTTGGTCCGCGGCGAGCGCGATGTCCGAGAGCGCCCAGCGCCCGCTCAACACCACATCCTCCAGGAACCTACCGTCTTCGGAGAACCGCCCGACGATGCTGGCGCTGATGAAGCGGAAGTTGACCGCGCCGTCGTCGATGTTGAAGGTGATGTCGGCTCGATCGGGGAGGCGTACCACCAGCCAGCCGTCGCGCACGTAGGCGTTGTCGTTCCTGACCAGAGGAGCGTCCGGACTGCCGTCGAACGCGGAGTCCTCGCAGTAGAAGCGATCACGCCCATCCCAGTGGGGCTGCGACTTGCCGTTCTCTCCGTGGGGAACGGCGTAGATGGTCTGAGCGATGAACACGTCGACGCTGGGATCATCGCGCTCTCCGTTGTAACCCTGGATGTTGACCAGGATGCCGCCTCTGCCTGCTTCTTGATCCTTGCGGATACGCTTCTCGAGGTTCGCGTCGAGCCCCACGAGGGTCGACGCGACCCGGTGACCGAAGGCGTTGTCGATCCCGCGTTCGCCATCGGTTTCCGGAGTCGTTCCAGCGGGTGGCAGGCATTCGACGTCGGGGTCGGGGGGGAGGGAACAACGGTCGTCGAGGTCGAACCCCAGTGTCCTCCAGCGATCGAGAGACTGATCGATCAGCGTATCGCGAAGCACGTAGGAACGCTCAGGTCCCCCGCTGTCCATGCCGCTCGGGCGCGATGGTGGCTTGATCGGATCACAGCTCCGGGCGTCCGTCGTCGAGTCTGCACCGGCATCCTCGCAGTCGCCCTCGCAGGTGGCGCCGCCGAACAACTCGTCGACGTCCGCGCCGACCAGACTGCATCCGCCCAGACACAGCAGGGCGAGGAGTACGCCGGACCTCCGGAGTGGGCGTTCGAGGCGCGCGCGGCTGGGCTTCCCACGCGCGATGGCGGCTGTGCTGCGCACGTGGATCACTATACGCGACGCGTCGACCGCGCACCCACTCACGTCCGTCGGCGCTCGCCATAGCGCTGGCGATTCGCGTGCATAGGCGCGGCAACCAAACGCTCGCCCAACAATCTTGTAGTGCGCAACGCTGGCTTTGCGTCCCGAGCCGTTGCAGGCTGAGCGCGTCGATGAGCGTTCAGCCGCAGTCTCGAGTGGACAGCAGGGCACCGGTGCGTCCCGTGGAGCCCGAAGTGCTCGCCGGGAGATACCTGGTACTGCACGAGATCGGCATGGGCGGGATGGCTCGTGTCCAGCTCGGGCGCGTGCTTGGACCGGGTGGTTTCGTCAAGCCGGTCGCTGTCAAGCGTCTGCATCCACACCTGGTCGGGGATCCCGGCTTCGTGACCCTGATCCTGGACGAAGCGCGCCTCGCCGCCCGCGTGCGACATCCGAACGTGGTCGGGATCCTCGACGTGCTCGAGGTAGCGGACCCCGACGCAACGCAAGACGGAGAGCCAGCGCTCACCGAGGTCTTGCTGGTGCTGGAGTACGTGGAGGGGGAAACACTGAGGCGCTTGCTGGCTGCAAGTCTCGAGCGGGGCGAGCTGCTGGACACGTCCTTGGTGGTGTCGATCATGAGCGGCGTGCTGCACGGGTTGCACGCCGCTCATCGGGCGATGGATGCGCAAGGCCAGCCTCTGGAACTCGTCCACCGCGACGTTTCCCCCCAGAATATTCTGCTCGGAAGCGACGGTGTCGCGCGGGTGCTGGACTTCGGCATTGCCAAGGGCACTGGTCGTATCCAGTCGACGCGCGACGGAGAGATCAAGGGCAAGCTCCGCTACATGGCGCCGGAGCAGGTGCTCAACACACCCATCGACGCGCGCTGCGACATCTTCGCGGCTGGAGCGGTGCTCTTCGAGGCCCTGACCGGCGAGCCCTTAATCCACACGGCAACACAGGCGGAGGGCATGGATCTGCTCCTGCGCGCCGAGTTCCCGCGCCTCGCGGAGTACGATCCGGCTCTCGAGCCCTTCCAGCCGGTGCTGGATCGCGCGCTGCAGCGTGAGCCTGACCAGCGCTACGGAACCGCGCTCGAGTTCGCGATTGCGCTTCAGGCCGTGCAGGCGCCGGCGCCTCACCATGAGGTCGCGACCTGGCTCGAGGGGCTGGCGCGCGATCACCTGGCGAAGCGGCGCAAGCAGCTGCTCGAGGTCGAGACCTTGGATCTCACACAGCTGCCAACGCCCCCACGGGAGCTGCTCGACTCCTCGTCGGGCTGGCCGCGCCCGAGTCGTATCACGCCGGCGTTCGGGTCGAGCGCCGTGCGCAAGCTGGGGACGGAGTCGGGGAACTTCACGTCGTTCGCCCCTGCTCCACAGCCGGTGAAGACTCGGCGTACCCTGTGGCCCGTGCTCGGATTCGGCCTGCTGGCGGTCAGCGCTCTCGCGTGGTCGCTGCGTCCTGGCGCCGAGAGCGCGCCACCCCCAAGTGAGCCTCCCGGGCGCCACGTGGCCAGTGAAGGTGGTTCAGACGGGCCACTCCAAGCGGACAGCCCAGCGCAGACCACCGCGGAGCCTGCGCAGCGAGCGCTCTCGAGCGCGGTCCCCAGCGCCGAGCCACGACCGGCGCCCGCGCCCGCGAGCACAGTCAAGAAGCAAGGGGGGCCCGCGCGCGCCCCGCGGCCAAAGCGAGCGTCCCCCGCCCGCGCGAAGCCTCAGGCCTCGCCCCCAGCGACCCGGCCAGAGTGTTTGGCTCCCGTCACCGTGGATGATAACGGGATCAAACACATCAAGCCGGAATGTCTGTGACGGGCGAGAGAGCGCTTCGAGTCGAACGAGCAAGTGCAAGCGAGCGGCGCGCGTGGCGCGGCGGCCTCGCGATGTTGTGCTTTGCGATCGTCGGTTCCGCGGGGGAAGTCGCTCGCGCCGACCACGCCGAGTGTGGCGCCGCCTACGTCGCTGCGCAGAAGCTGATGCGCGAAGGCAAGCTACGCGCCGCGAGGACGCAGTTGATCCAGTGCGCGAAGGACTGCCTGCCAGAGGTCGAGCGCGACTGCACCACCTGGTTGACCGAGGTCGGCTCCAGCATGCCGACCATCGTCGTGATCGCGCTGGACGCCCAGGGCAAAGAGCTTGCTGACGTCCAGGTCCAGGTCGACGGCGAGCAGCGCGCCGATTCCCTCGATGGTCGTGCGCTCGAGATCGATCCAGGACGCCGCAAGCTGAAGGTCACCCGGGCTGCGACGGTGCACGAGCTCGACCTGACCATCCTCCAGGGCGAGAAGAACCGTCGTGTGGAAATTGATTTCCCCGAAGTCAATCCGAGGCTGGTGCAGGCAGAGCCAGGGGCGCGTCACGGAGCGGATTCGCAGCGCTCGCCGGCCTCCGGGCTGCCGAAGGGAGCCTGGATCGCCGGGAGTGTGAGCTTGACCAGCTTGCTGGGCGCGGCCTACTTCTGGCTGGCGGCCGAGAACCTGCGCCAAGACCTGCTCGACCGGGGCTGCGCGCCAGGCTGCCCGGAAGCCGATCGTGAGAGCATCCGGGATCGACGCCTGATCGGCGACGTGCTGCTGGGGGTCAGCGTGGTGAGCGCGGGGGTCTTCGGGTACCTCTGGCTCGGCGACTCGGGCCCAGCCGCCAGCCCTACTCGCGACGGCGCCTGGGCGGGCTGGCGCGGGCGCTTCTAGTGTGCCCGCTCGGCGCTGGGGCGTGCGTGGCGTGGCGACGCTGCCTCGTTTCTTCGGGGGGAGAGGTTCACTTCGCGTCGTCGAAGACGACGCGCGCGAGCATGAACTTGTTGTTCAAGGCTTCGTCCGTGAGCACGTCGAGGTGCGGAGGGTTGTCCAGCTCGCGCTTCAGCGAGGCGATGCGGCCGTGCTCCGTCGTGAAGTAGATCGTCTTGACGCCGTTCTTGCGCTGTTCTGCGATCCAGTCCTTGAACTTCTGTCCGCTCGAGACGAACGCTGGGATACGATTTCCCGTGTAGAAATTCTCGCCCTTCCAGTTCATCTGGTAGGCGACGATCGGCTCTTCAGGGCCAGCGCGGAGGCGGTAGTACTCGAGGATGGTCTCTCGCTGCCCCCAGTGCGGGCCGAGCTCGACGAAGTAGGCATTCACACCCCAGGCGGCCCACCAAACGGAGACGCCCAGCAGGAGCGCGGCGGCGTGGGGTCGCAGCCAGCGCCAGAACATCAGCGCGCAGGCCAGGGCCGCCGCGAAGGTGAAGCCAGACAGCGCGCCGGTGAAGTCGAGCGTCTTCGGCCACGGGCGCTTGTAGTTGTACGTGAACAGGTGGATCAGGCGCGCCTGGCCCTCGATGTCGCCAGATGTGGTCGACACCATGTCGAGTCCCGCGACGACGATCACCAGCGCAGAGCACAGCGCCAGGGCGCCCAGCAGCGCGCTGGAAAACGCGGGGCGGCTCCCAGGGACCAGTCTGGGGCGCGGCGCGGAGAAGAGTCGAACCGCGAGCCCGAAGCCAACCACCGCCGCGACGAAGGTCGCGAGGGCTGCGGCCCGGTTCGGCGCCGGCGGGCTTCCGTTCGGCATGCTCCCCATGATGCCGCCCGGAAACAAAAGCAGCGCCGAGTAGCACAGGAGCAACGCCGCCGCGCCGATGCACAGGGCGTATGGGAGCGCGGAGCGTGCCTTGATCGGGCTCCGAGCACGCCCGCTGCCGGCAGGCAGCTCCGGTCGGCCCAGCATACGGTCGAGCACCACGCCTGCACACATCGCGATCGGCGGGACCGAGGGCAGGATGTAGTGATGAAACTTGGTCAGCGTGATGCTGAACATGCCGAAGGAGCCCACGAACCACATGCCGAGGAGCAACAGCGCGTCGTTGCGCTGGGTGGGGTCTCGTTCCGGTCGGCGCGTCCACCACAGGAGCCCCGCAGCGGAGAGTCCGGTCCAGGGGAAGAGGCCATAACCAAGCTGCCAGACGTAGTAGCGGAAGGTGACGTCATCGCCTGAGTTGGTGTCGTGCACGTGCACGAAGGCGCGCTTGAACATGTCGTGGAAGATCAAGCGATCGGTGAACGGAGAGCCGTGGCGCAGGTACATCTGCACGTACCAGGGCAGGGCAACGCAGGCCACCAGGAGGAACAACGTCGGGAGTTCCATGCGCAAGAGCAGGTGCCAGCGGCGCGTCACGCCGACGTATGCGAGCGCGATCACCAAGGGCAGCACCAAGCCTGGCGCGCCCTTGCCCATGGTGGAGAGCGCGGTCATCAGCCATGCCGCGAGGAAATAGATCCTGGCGAGCCTGCGCTCCTGCTTGTTGAGCAAGAGCACCAGCATCAGCACCGCGGCCCACAGCAGACCCAGGGCGGAAGGCTGAAGCCAGAGCGCGCCGTACACCGGTCCGCCGCTGCGGCACGCCTGGTTGCCCGGCAAGCCGCAGTTGCCCCCCCCGGAGCCCGAGGTGAACTGGTCGAGGTGCCACTGGAATCCGAGGTTGGGACCGCTGAGCAGCAGCGAGACGTTGCGACTGATCAGGTAGAGCACCTGCGGAATGACCAGCAGCGCAACCAAGCCGAACAACACGTGCCACGCGCTCAGGGAGAGCGTGCGCTGACCGAAGATCACCTCGTAGCGACGAACCTCCTTCTCAGGATCCGTGAGGAAAGCCAAGAGCAGGAAGCCCCCAGCCGCCGTCAAAGGGGCGACGTAGGGCATG
>JAGQIY010000159.1 GCA_020430865.1 Myxococcales bacterium | reverse complement strand
CTTGCCCGATGCCGTGGCTGCGCGCCTCGGCGCTGTGCATGTGCATGCAGTAGGCGCAGCCGTTGAGCTGCGAGGCGCGGAGCTTCACGAGATCGATCAGCTGGTGGCTCAGGCCCGCGTCGAGCGCAGCCTTGCCAAGCCCGAGCAGCGCCTTCGGGAGCGCTGGTTGAAGTGAGTAGATGCGACTGGATTCCATGCGTTGCGTCATGACTGTCTCCTTCGGGTTTGAACAGTCCACGCAGCAGCTCGCGAAAGGTTACTGCGCCACACGAAGCGGGGTCAGAGGGCGGGGCTGGGCGCGCCCGCGGCCAGCAGTTCGCGGATGCGATCGAGTCCGACGCGGAGCTCGGCGTCGCTCCTGGCGCCGCTGAGGCTGACGCGCACCGCCGCTGGAACCGCGCCGCGACCCAGATGAAACGCCGTCGCCGAACGCACCAGCACCCCCCGCTGCGCTAGCTCAGCCGTGAAGGCGTCCGCGCTCCACGGCGTGGGCAATTCGAGCCAGCCGTGGTAGGTGTCTGCGGTGCGCAGCTCGAAGTCAGCGAGCAGCTCTCGAGCGATCCGGTTCCGCTCGGATATCTCCGCGCGGCGACTGTCCAGGATGTTCTCCACCTCGCCGCTCAGGATCAACCGTCGACTGAGCTCGCAGGTGATGGGCGAGGTCATCCAGGAGCTGGCTTGGAGGCTGCTCACCAGCCGCTGACGCCAGGCGGGTGGGGAGCGGACGTAGGCGACGCGCAGGCCCCCAGCGAGGAGCTTGCTCACGGAGCCAACGAAGAAGCTGCGTTCGGGGATCAGCGACGCAACCGGCGTAGGCGGCTTCCGGAGCAGCCCTCCCAGGATGTCGTCTTCGATCAGCCAAGCCTGGTGACGCTCGACGATCTCCGCGATCTCCGCGCGGCGGTGCTTGCTCAGGCTGCCGGTGGTCGGGTTGTGCAGCGTGGGCAGCGCGTAGATCAGCTTGGCGCGGGTGCTTCGCAGTGCGCGATCGAGGGCCTCCGGCTCCAGTCCCTGATCGTCCAGCGAGACGGCGTGCACCTGCAGGCCCAGGCTGCGGGCGGCGGCCGCGGCGCCAGGGTACGTCAGCTCCTCGCACAGCACCGTCTGACCGCGCTGGGTGAGCGCCAGGAAGCAGAGGAAGATTGCGTGTTGCGCGCCGCCACATACGAAGAGCTCTGCTGGCTGCGCAGCGAGCCCCAACCGGCTGAGCCACTCGGCTCCGGCTTCGAGCTGAGCAGCGTTACCTCCCGGAACCTGATAGCGCAGGAGGTGCTGACAGTCGTCTCGGGCCAGCTCACGCAGTAGCTGGCTCAGGTTCGGATCGTGCACGGGAGAGGGTGTGTTCATGCTGAGGTCGATCAGCATCCGTCCGCTCTGCTGGTGCTCGAACGCCGACATGCCTCCGTGATCGGAGCGCACGTAGGTGCCGCGGCCCACCTCGCCCTGGGTCAGGCCGCGTTGACACGCCAGCTGGTAGCCGCGGCTCACCGTGCCAAGGTTCACGCCGAGGGCATCGGCCAGCTCGCGCTGAGGTGGCAGGCGATCGCCCGGCGCTAGCTCCCCCGAAGAGATGGCCTCTGCGATGGAGTCGGCGAGTGCTTGGTAGGCCGCCTTCTCCGGGGCCAGCTTCGGGATCCACACGAGAGCATTGATACCAGAACAATGTTCTAATTGTTATGGTAACTTGTTGCGCTACATTCCAGCCCATGAGGGAAATCGCGCTTCACCAGGTCGACGCCTTCGCCAGCCGTGCCTTCGAAGGCAACCCCGCCGCCGTGTGCATCCTCGACGCCTGGCTGCCTGACTCGCTGATGCAGGCCATCGCCGCGGAGAACAACCTCGCCGAGACCGCGTTCGCCGTCGGGCAGGGCGCCGCTTATGGGTTGCGCTGGTTCACGCCCCAGGTCGAGGTCGCCCTGTGCGGTCACGCGACCCTGGCGACGGCTCACGTCTTGTTCAACGACCTGGGTGTCGACGCCGAGGAGCTGCGCTTCGAGACCCAGAGTGGTGAGCTGCGGGTGAGTCGGGCGGGAGAAGGTCGGCTTCGGATGGACTTCCCCGCGGTACCCAACGAGCCGATCCCGGAGCCTGCAGGCCTGGCGGCGGCGCTCGGGGCTTCGTTGCTGGCGGTGCATCGAGGTCGCTACCTGATGTGCGAGCTGGAGAGCGCCGCGACCGTTGCGAGGCTTGCTCCGGACTTCGGTCTGCTCGCCAAGATCCCGCACAACGTGATGGTCACCGCGGCGGGTGAAGGCCCGTACGACTTCGTGTCGCGCTTCTTCGCCCTCCCCGTGGGGATCGCAGAGGATCCCGTGACCGGCTCCGCGCACTGCGAGCTTGCGCCCTTCTGGGCCAAGCGTCTGGGCAAGACCCGACTCGCCGCGCGGCAGCTCTCTGCGCGTGGCGGAGACGTGTCGTGCACGCTCAACGGCGATCGCGTCGAGCTGGAGGGGAGCGCCGTGACGGTGCTTCGTGGCAGTCTACTCTTGCCCGACTAGCCATTCTCGTCCGCAGACCGAGGCGCCTGGGGCCGGCTCTGGATGGGAAAGCGATTGACGCCGGCGCAGCGAGAGCGCAGCACGCCTGCGAATGACCCAGACCGACGTAGCGTTCCAGGCCTTGATCGACGAGTTCGTCGCTGATCTGAGCGAGCTGATCCGCGAGGTTACATCCGAACAGCTGCGGGAGCTGGTCGCTGCTCAGCAACCGGCCAAGCGCTCCGTGGCAAGGAAGTCGAGGCGGTCCCCGGGCGACGAGCTCGACGCGAGTGAACAGACGTCCGAGGGCGCCTCGACCCCGGACACCACGAAGAGCAAGGTCCACCCGTTCGTGGTGCGGCGTGATGGGCGCAGCGTGCGGCGCTTGCAGTCTAGCCAGTGACGGCGCAGCGCCGGTCGAGTGACGTGCTGCATCTGGAACATAGCCTTGCGGAAATATTGGGGGAGACACGGCGCAGCCCGGACGGGCGCAGCGCGACAGCGTGCAGCGACGGGTCCGGTGTAGGACCGAGTGCGCCCCTCACCCCCGGACCCGGCACCCTGGAGCTAATAATCATTAGTCTCCCTTGACGCGCCGTGCAAATGAGCTACATGAGTCCGCGCTCACCAGATGAATCGAGATTCATGCTCAATTTTCCTGGTCGGCGACCGTTGTAAGCGCTGATGTCGCCCGGACGGTGAACCGAGGTTCAACGGGTGAACAGGGAGTCACGATGAGCAAGGCTGCTCGAAAACCCACGCTTCAGACTCAGCTGAAGGAGGCATATCGCGTCGCCATCCTCGACGCGGCCGAGGACGTGTTCACCGAGCTGGGCTTTCACGAGGCCAAGATGTCCGAGGTCGCGGAGCGCGCCGGAGTCGCGACGGGAACGGTCTACAACTACTTCAAGAGCAAGGACCACGTCTTCGAGGCCATTGCGACCCGCAGCAAGGCGCTGTTCGCGGAGCAGATGGAGCCGGTGCGGGCCATCGAGCACCCCATCGAGCGCCTGGAGGCGTTCGTGAAGAAGGTGTTCGAGTTCGTCGAGGAGCGTGGAGCCTTGTTCGCGGTGCACCTCGAGCGAGAGCACAGCCGATTGGTGATGCTGTCCCGCCCAGCGAGTGAGGAGCCTGCTTGGGAGCAGATCCTGGATGTCCTGAGCGAGGCCATCGGCGCAGGTCAGGCTCAGGGCTTGCTCCGTGAGGATGTGCCCCAGCTGATGCTGGTTCACTCGCTGTCCGCGTTCATGGAGGGGGCGATGGCGATTTGGGTTTCGGGGGGCCGGAAGGACGCTCTCGCGCCTTGCGCGGAGTACGTCGTGAAGCTGTTCATCGAAGGAGCGAGCAAATGATTCGCCGCTTGGGTTTGGTTCTGGGTCTGTCGATCGTGGTGGTTGGGTGCTCCAAGGCCAACGCCACCAAGGAAATGCCGCCCGCGGATCCGTCCGCTGCTGCGCCAGTCTCGAGCCTGTTGAAGGCGGCCGTGAAGGCGGAGGCGCCATCGGACGCGTCGGGATTGACGGCGTCTGGCTCCGTGCACGCGATTCACGAAGCTTCGCTCAGCGCGCATGCGACGGGCGTGCTGCTGAAGGTCAACGTGGACGAAGGAGACCGCGTGAAGAAGGGACAGGTGCTGTTCCAGATCGACGCGCGCAGCGCCGGCCTCGCGGTGTCCCAGGCCAAGGTCGGTGTCTCGAGCGCCAAGGTCTCGCTGCAGCAGGCGAAAGAGGACCTGGATCGCAAGGAGGGCCTGGCGAAGAGCGGCGCAGTGACCGAGGCGGCGCTCACCGCTTCTCGGCTCAACTACGAGAACGCAAAGCTCGGCGTGAAGCGCGCCGAGGTGCAGCTCTCCGACGCGCGCCGTTTCGCTGGGGATACGGTCGTGCGCTCGCCGATCAACGGCCTCGTGGCGACCAAGAACAGCAACGTGGGAGAGTCGGTGACGGCGTTTGGATCGCCGGTGCTGGTGGTGCAAGACATCAGCGAGCTGGAGATCCGCGCACGCCTGCCCGAGAGCACGCTCAAGACGGTCAAGGTAGGCAGCCGCGCGACCGCACGTTTCCGCGCGATTGACAAGACGGTGCAGGTGGAGGTCAAGCGCATCAGTCCCAGCGTCGATCAGCGCACACGCACGATCGAGGTGATTTGCGGCCTCGCGAACCCGGACGAGGTCTACAAGGCCGGCATGTTGGTCGAGCTCGACTTCGGCAAGACGGGTGAGGCTGCGGCTCCCGCAGAGCCAGCGAAGCCCGCGCCCTCCGCCGCTCCGGCGGCCAAGCCCGAGGAGAAGTAGGCGTGAACCTCGCGGAAGTATCCATCCGGCGGCCGGTGTTCGCCGCCATGCTGATCACCGCGCTGATGGTGTTCGGCTTGATCAGCCGCCCCAAGATCGGCGTCGATCTGTATCCCGAGGTCGACTTCCCGGTCATCACGGTGACCGTCGTCTACCCCGGCGCCGATCCGGAGACGATGGAGCGCAACGTCGCTGACAAGATCGAGGAGTCGGTCAACACGCTGGGTGGCATTCGCTCGCTCAAGTCGACGAACCTCGAGGGCGTCACCATCGTCTCTGCCGAGTTCGAGCTGGAGAAGAACGGCGATCAAGCCCTGCAGGACGTCAGAGACAAGGTCTCGCGCCTCACCAACGATCTGCCCTCGGGCGCTGACGCGCCCATCGTCGAGAAGTTCGACATCGGGGCGGCGCCAATCATCACCCTCGCGATGGCCGCGGACATGCCCGTGGGCAAGCTGACGGACATCGCAGACAACACGGTCAAGGCGCGCCTCCAGCGTATCAACGGCGTGGGCACCGTGGATATCGTGGGTGGTCGCGAGCGCCAGGTGCAGATCCTCGTGGATCCGGTCAAGCTGGCCGGGCTCGGCTTGACGGTGGAAGACGTCGCCAACGCGGTCAAGGCGCAGAACATCGAGGTCCCCGCCGGCAGCTTCTCAAAGGGTGGCTCCGAGCTCAGCGTGAAGACGAAGGGCGAGCTGAACACGCCCCAGCAGGTGGCGGACATCCTGCTGCTCGGCGCGGGAGACGCGAACCTGCGCATCCGCGACGTGGCCAAGGTGGTCGATGGCGTGGAGAAGGCGACCAGCGCGTCCTACCTCGACGGCAAGCCCGCGGTCTCGCTCGTCGTGAGCAAGCAGTCCGGAAGCAATACCGTTGCGGTAGCCCACGACGTCAAGGCCGCGATCGACGAGCTGACCGTCGACCTCGAGCAGCAAGGCATTCAGCTGACGGTGCCGACGGACAACTCCGTCTACATCGAGCACTCGATCAACGACGTCCAGTTCGACCTCGTTCTCGGCGCGTTGCTGGCGGTGTTCATCATCCTGGTGTTCCTCCTCGACTGGCGCGCCACGTTGATCAGCGCCATCGCGATCCCGTCCAGTGTGGTGGCGACGTTCGCCTTCATCAAGGTGATGAACTTCACCTTCAACAACATGACCATGCTCGCGCTGAGCCTGGCCATCGGCATCCTCGTCGACGACGCCATCGTCGTGATCGAGAACATCCACCGCCACTTGCTCCTGGGCAAGACACCGATGAAGGCGGCCAAGGACGCGACCAGCGAGATCTTCCTCGCGGTCTTGGCCATGACCTCCACCATCATCGCGGTGTTCTTCCCCGTCGCGGTGATGAAGGGCATCGTCGGGCGCTTCTTCCTGCAGTTCGGCCTCACCGTGAGCTTCGCTGTGGCGGTGTCGATGCTGGTCAGCTTCACCCTCACCCCCATGCTCTCATCCCGCTTCCTCAAGGAACAGCATGACGAGGACGAACGCTGGGCAATCTCCCGCGGCATCGACAACTCCTTGAAGTGGCTCGACAAGGTCTACGGCAAGGTGATCAGCTGGTCGCTCTCACACCGCGCGGTAACGCTGGGCCTGACCACCGTCGCCTTGATCTTCTCCGGGTTTCTCGTGACGAAGGTGCCTTCTGAGTTCGTGCCGACCGAGGACCGCGCCATGTTCACCGTCAAGGTGGAGGCGCCGCCGGGCACGCCCCTCGACTCCACGACCAAGGCCGTCGAGGCCGTCGCCACCGACTTGCGGGAGCACGGCCCGGGCGTGAAGTCGACGCTGACGACCGTCGGTGGTGGTGCTCAAGGTCAGATCAACGTGGGCGAGATCCAGGTCAACATGACTCCGGCCAAGGAGCGCAAGTTTCACCAGCTCGATCTGATGGCCTGGGTGCGGGAGCGCTACCAGAACGTGGGCGACGGCACCAAGCTGACGGTGCTCTCGATCTCGGGCGCGGGTGGCGCTCAGGCGCCGGTGCAATACGCACTTCGCGGAAACGATCTGGACGAGATGGTGGCGGCGGCGGAGAAGCTCAAGACCGAGCTCGAGCAAGTCAAGGGCTTCGTTGACGTCGCCGTCTCCTATCAGTCAGGAAAGCCCGAGCTGAACCTGGAGGTCGACCGCGAGCGCGCTTCGGCTTTGAACGTGCCCGTGTCCAGCGTCGCCACGACCATCCGCGCGTTCCTTGCCGGAGACGCGGTGAGCGAGATGAAGCAGGGCGGCGAGGCGTACGACATCGTGGTCAAGCTGCCGACGGAGCAGGAGACCCGCATCGAGGACTTGAGCTCGCTGAAGGTGCGCTCGACCACGGGACAGCTCGTCGACCTGAGCAACTTGGTCAAGAGCGAGCGGGGCCTCGGACCGACGAAGATCGAGCGAGAGGCTCGTCAGCGCCAGGTCATCGTCAGCGCCAGCCTGGATGGCCTGGCGCAGGGTGAAGCGACGAAGATCGTGAACGAGAAGGCCGCGGCGGTCCTCCCACCAACGGTTCACGGCGCCCTCACCGGTAACAGCCAGATGATGGTCGAGTCCTTCGGCTACATGCTGGAGGCGCTGATGATCGCGGTGCTCCTGGTCTACATGATCCTCGCGGCACAGTTCGACAGCTTCATCCATCCCATCACCATCATGGTGTCGCTGCCGCTCAGCGTGATCGGTGCCTTTGGTGGGCTCTTCGTCTCGGGCATGACCCTGAGCATCTTCGCCATGATCGGCGTGATCATGCTCATGGGCTTGGTGACCAAGAACGCGATCCTGGTCGTCGACTTCACCGAGCAGCTACGACGGGAGGGCATGGAGATGCGCGAGGCGCTGGTGCACGCCGGCGTCCTGCGACTGCGACCGATCCTGATGACGGGGTTCGCCATGATCTTCGGTATGCTCCCGGTGGCGCTGGCGCTGGGGGAGGGCGGCGAGGCGCGCGCACCCATGGCGGTGTGCGTGATCGGAGGCCTGATCACCTCGACGGTCCTCACCCTGGTCGTCGTGCCAGTGATCTACACGCTGATGGAAGCACTCACCCACAACCGCCTGATGCGTTTCCTCGGGGGAAAGATCTTCGGGAAGACCAACGAGGCGAAAGAGGCGCACGCATGAACGCACACAGTCAACGCCGCGAAGCACGCGGCGGCTCCCACCGTCCGCGCTCACTGAACCAGACGCGCAGCCTGAGCCTCCTGTTCCTGGGTTTGGGGTTAGGCGCGCCGTCCGTCGCGTTCGCTCAGCCCGTCGACCCAGCGGCAGATCAGCCCGCCGCGGCGGAGCCAGCCGTCGAGCCAGCGTCCAAGCAACCCACGGCAGAGCAGCTGACGGAGAACGCCGACCTCCTGGCGGAGACCCTCAAGCCTCAGCGAGGAGGCGCGACCGCCCGCAGCATCGGGAAGCGCGCGAAGGCGCACAGCCCCGCGGTCAAGGCGCAGGAAGCCAAGATCAAGGCGAGCGCCGCGCAGGTCGACCAGGCGATGACCGCGTTCTTGCCCCAGCTCACCCTCAAGGCGAGCTACACGCGGATCTCCAAGACCGACACGTCGTTCGGGGGCGGCGCGATCGTCGGCGCCAGCGCGCCGGGATTGCTCAACGTCGGCGCGTGCCCGAGCGGCGCAGGCACCTGCGTCCTCGATTCTGCAGGGAATCCAGCCGGAGCAGCGGCGTTCAACATCACGCCGAAGCTCGACCGCTACTCACTGAGCGCGACCCTGTCGGTGCCGATCTCCGACTACTTGCTGCGCCTGCCCGCGAGCAGCGCCGCGGTGAAGGCGAACCTCGAAGCGAGCCGCATCAACAAGCAAGCTACCGAGCGCAAGGCGCAGGCCGACGCGCAGCTCGCTTACTACAACTGGGTGCGGGGTGTGGGGCAGGTAGCCGTTGCGGAGCACGCGCTGGTCCGCCTCGAGCAGCTACAGAAGGACGGCGAGGCGATGCTGGCTCAAGGAGTCGCCACCAAGGCCGACGTGCTGCGCATCAAGGCCATGGTCGCCAGCGGAAAGGTTGCCATCGAACAGGCACGGGCCTTCGTGCGCCTGTCGGAGAAGAACCTCGCGCTGATGACCGGAGACAAGACGCCTCACTACACCATCGGAGAGGACATCCTGAGGCTCCCTCGGCCATTGCCGCGCTCGACGAGTCTCAAGGGGCTGGTCAACGAAGGACTGAGCAAGCGACCGGAGCTGCGCGCTCTCACCAAGAGCAAGGTCGCCCTGCGCAAGAGCGCCAGCGTCGCCCGCGCTGGCAAGCTCCCACGCCTCGACGGCTTCGCCGACTACACGTACGCGAACCCCAGCGCCAGCGACTTCACCGGTCAAGGCGGCTGGCAGGGCAGCTGGAGCCTCGGCGCTCAGCTCACCTGGACGCTCAACGATCTTCCTGGCGCCGAGGCCACCGCTTCGGAGTACGACGCGAACCTCGAGGAGGTGAACGCCAACGAGAGCCTGCTGCGTCAGGGCATCGAACAGGAGATCACCGCAGCCTATTTCGATCGCAAGCAGGCGCGTGCCGCGCGGCAAGCTGCCGAGGAGGCCGAGGAGGCCGCACGCATCGCGCTCAACGCGAAGATGGCCCAGTACAAGGTCGGCGAGGCGACCGCGACCGACGTGATCAACGCCGAGCAGGAGTTCGTCAGCGCTGCTCTGCAGCGCATGGCAGCGTACGTCGACCTCCACGTCGCGCGGGTGCGCCTCGCCTACGCCGTCGGGCGCCCCGCGCTCTGACCGGCTGCTGAAAGACTGCGTTTCTCAGCAACCTATGCGCTGATCCGCGCGGAGTCAGCACCCATGCTCTGGGGCAAACCAACGCGGCTCGCGCTGTTTGGCGCAACCTCGGCATCGCCCCTCCAGCGGGTTCGGTGCGCTCTCAATACCGATAGCGCCACACCAGATCGACCAGCGAGCTCCCTCCGTCGCCGAAGGTCGTCGCCAGCGACCAGCGGCTGGCGATGCGGAATTCCAGGGAGAACAAGGTGCGATCTGGCGCTTTGCCGGGCTTCGGCTCCTCGAGGTTGTAGCCGACCTGCGCGGAAACACGCGGTGTGAGCTGGACCACCAGCTCGGGTCTTGGGCCCTGCGCGTCGCTGGTGTCGACGCGAGTCGCGATGTCCAGGGAGGTCACGTCGGAGATGGCGCGGTTCAGCGGTGCCGTCGCCACGCCCGCCCCGACGCTGGCGGCTTGAGCGGCGCCAGGCCCCCCACCGCTACCGGAGCTCCCCACGGTACCGTCGGGGGTGCCGAACAAGATCAGGCTCACGATCTCGTTCTGGCTGAGGGCGGGCTCGGCGCGCAGCTTGAAGTTGCCGTTCTTCAGTGGGCCAGCGTACTCGGCGACGACCTTGTAGCCAGCTGGAGAGTCCCAGGCGGCGCGCGCGACGACTACGGGATTGCTCGGGTCGTCCTGGAAGCTGATCACGCCCTGCTCGATCTCGAAGATCTTGCCGCTGATGTCGATGCTGCCACCGTCGAGGCGGATCTGGCCAGCCACAGGTCGTTTTCGGGCGGAATCGATCCGGAGCTTGCCGCCGAGGCGCACCTTCAGATCCGTCCCTTGCTTGACCTCGAAGTGATCCCCGAGGTCTACGCGAACCAGCGTGCGCGCGCCCTCATCACCCGTAGGCTCGCGCTCCTCTGCGCCAGGACCGATCAGCGGAACGAAGCCCGCGTCGCCGTGCGCTCCGATGCGGATGCGGGGGTCGGGTTCGAGGCTCTGGACTCCGGTGTGAGGCTTGCGCGGTAGCTGAAACTCGAAGTGGCTGACATCCACGTCGAAGCGGTCTTCTTTCGGGGTGAGACGCGCCTTCAGGTCCACGGCACCCGAACCATCACCCAGTGGCACGCCCTGGTAGGTGATGGGCAATGCCTCCTTCTCGGGGATGCGGAGCTTCGCGTTTGCAGCGACCAGGTTCAGCCCGTCCAGCTTGGCTGCGGCGTCGAAGTAGGCCTTCCCCGAGAGCCCCTCGACGCTACCTCCGTCCAGGCGGACGCTGCCATCGGGGCTGAGATCCAGCTGAGCTTCCAGGTTCTTGAGCTGCTGACCGAGCGTCGGGATCTGAAGCACACCGTCGCGGACGCGCACGAAGCCGTCGAGTTTCGTTGCCCCAGGGATCAGATCGAGGCGCGCGTCGGCGTCCACACGGCCGTCCAGCTGATCCACCTGGCCGCGCACGAACGGCTCCAGGGCTTCCAGGCGCCAGCCATTCGCGAGTAGCTTCACTCGAGCCCGACGCTTCCACGCCAGCCTGGGCAGAAGGCCTTCCCACTCCAGCCCTGCGCTCGCCAGCACTTGACCAAAGCCATCGGCCTGCTCCATCAAGACGGACCCTTGGGCGTGATCGCGGGTGAGGTCCAGCTGCGCGCTCACGCCGTTGAACTTGCTCTCCCCGATCCGACCCTTGGGCACATCGAGCTGGAGCTTTGCCTTGGGGTTGGGGCCGCCGATCCCCTCCAGCTCCACGACGCCGCTGGCTCGACCGCGCACCTCCCGGGCCCGCAGGGCAGGCACGGCGGCCAACCCGAATTGATCGACCACCAGCTTGCCATCGGCACGGGCGCGACTGAGGTCGCCCCGCAAGGCATCGCGCATCGCGAGCTCGAGCTTGGCTTGGGCTCGGACCAGCGATCGAAAGCGAGAAGACAGCCCGAACCGTAAGCGCGCGACACCTTCTCGGTACTCCAGGTAGCCAACGCTGGCGAGCCCCTGCCGGCGCGAGAGCTCGTCGACGTCGAGCTTCGTACCGCGGAAGTCCAGGCGAAAGTCCGGGGTGAGGACGCTACCTTCCAGCTTCGCGTCCAGCTCCAGACGCCCGTCGAGACCTGGCACACGCACCAGCTCGGGTAGCTCGGCCATGGGCAGGGCCTCGCTCTTCAGATGAGCGCTCAGGGGCAACCCCAGCAGCTCGTCCTTCGAGACCGATCCCGAGCGCAGCCAGCGCGCGTACGGGATACGGCTGGTCGCTTCGAGGCTCATCATGCGGCGTTCGCCTTGGATTGCGTCGACGGTCAGCTCGGTGTCGCCGGTCGCTCCGTCGGCGGCGAACTCGCCGCGAAAGTCGATTCCCTGGAGTAACGGTCCGCGACGCTTCTGCGCACCCCCGCCGCCCACGCGGAGCCCCACGCTGGACCACTTCGCCCGAACGCTCGGGAGTCGTCCGAGGGGTGCTGCGAACGCCGCAGCCGTCTCGCGCTCCAGCTCCACGTGGCCGCGGACGAGTCCCACGACGTCGAACCCCGTGTCTTGACCCAGGCGCGCGAGCAGCGCCTCGCTGTCGATCGCGAAATCCGACCGCAGCTTCCCAGAGCTTGCGAGCCAGGCCCGTGGATCCGTCCATACGCCATTTGGCTTCACGTCGCGCGGGGCCAGCATCAGGCTGCCGATGCGCGCCGCGTGCAGCTGGATCCGACCGTCCAGCTGCCCCGAGTCGGCCACCAGGTGCACCTGCCCGGAGAAGGAGTCCTGGCCACGGCTGGCTTGCTCGATCTCGAGCTGGATGGATCCTCGAGGAGCCGAAGCGGAACCTTCGAGATCCACTCGGCCATCGACGATGCCGCTGATCGGCGGGTCCAGGCCGGGCAGCCCCTCGAGCAACTGCGAGAGCACCGCGAGGTCGAGACGCCGGGCCCGGAGAGAACTCTCGAGACGTCCTGTCCCAACGCGCAGGTCGCCCTCGAGCGCGCCGGCGCCCGTCAGCTTCGCGCCGCTCACGGCCAGTGAGCTGCCGAAGTCGACGCGCGCCACCGACACATCGACCCGGCGGGCGGCGCGGGTGATGCTCGCCCGCGCCGCGGTCACCCGTTGCTCTGCTGGGGCTATCCGCGCGCTCGCTTCGACCCCAGGCGCGCGACTGCCTCTCCTGGCCGGGAGTTCGATCCGAGCACGCAGCATGTCGGGGTTGCCTCGCACCGAAGCGCGCAGGTTGGCGAAGTCGACGAAGCGCGAGAGCTGCGGCTGCTCGCTACGCAGCGCAGCAGCCCGGAGTGTCGAACTCAACCTGGGTTTTCCCAGCGGCCCCGCCAGGCTCGCGGAAAGGTGGGCACGTCTGACGACGAAACCCGAGGCTTCCAGGCGACCACTGTGGATGGATGCGTCGGCGTCGAGCCGGGATCCCTCGGGATACACCGTGCCGCAGGCCTCGGCCCGCACGTCGCCCTCGACGGAGGGCAGCGCGGCGTAGCGTCGCAGCGCCGAGAGCCGTGGCGCTCGAACGCTCGCGTTGAAGGCGATGCCGCGATCCAGGTGCTCGAGGTCGAGCTGTGCGTCGGCGCGCAGCGTCGCTCCGCGTGGCGTCGAGGTGGTCGGCGCCGTACGCACGAAGGCCCAGACCCGAGCCCCTTCCAGGTGCCCTTCGGCGCTCAGCGCCGGCAGTCGCCAGCCCTCGATGCTCGAGGGCGCGAGCGCCAGTCGACTCGTCACCCGGGGCTGCCCGTTGGTCAGCTTGAAGTCCACGTCCAGCCCCCCACCGACCTCCGTCCGCGGCAGGTCCTGACGTAGATCCCGTAGGTCGAGCTTCGAGAGTCGACCAGACAGCTCGACCCCCGGCGCGAGCAGCGAAGCTTGGCCGCGCCAGCGAAGCTCCGAGCTACCGAGCTGTAATGCCCCGCGGAAATTTACGTCGCTGAGCGGACCGCTTCCAGAGATCTCGAGCCTTCGCTCCGCCTGCGCCGGCGGATCCAGCCCATATCGCCTCAGCGCGTCGAGGGCCAGCCGCTTGCTCTCCAGCTGGAGACGCACGCCGCTCGGTGAGTACGCGGCGCTGAGCATCACCGGGCTCTGCATCACTCGCCCGTCGAAATCCAGGGACGCATCCAGCTCGGCGTTGGCTGTGACCTTCAGTGAGCCGTTGACGTCGCCTTGGGGATCGAGCTGCTGGGGCAACCTCCGGGCAGCGAGCTGTCCGCGCTCCAGCTTCAGGTGCAGCGTCTCCCGAGCGTAATCGAAACGAGCCACGGCCTGGTTCAGGTCGGCGTCCAGCGGCGGCGAGCCAGCTACCGATCCGTGGGTCCAGGAGCTATCGATGCGGACGCGATCGATGGCGACCTCGACCCCCCGGCTCGCGCCCTGGGGCGCGACTTCCGTCTGCGTGGGAGGCTGAAACGCGCCCGCGAGGTTGAGCTCGCCAGCGTCGTTCGTCTCGAGGTGTACGTGTACCGCACGGATATGAACATCGGGAAGGTGTACGTCGACGGGTTCCGTGCCCTTCCACAGACTCGCGAGCAGCTCCGTGAGGGAGATGCTCGCGCTGGTGTCCCAGAAGCGCAGGCATGCCTCCTCGCGGGAACTCGCGCCTGGAGGCAGCACGTAGCCGTCGACGCCCTGGATCTCTCCGAGGCTGACGCGTCGCAGTCGTGTGATGCGCAGCTCGCCCTGGAACGTGCTCTCCAGGAGCTGGTTCACCTGGCTGCGAATCAGCTGTCGGGAGCGCGGCAGGTTGAGGTGTAGGCGCACACCAAGCAGCGTGAAGCAGACGAAGCACAGACCGACCAGTCCGCCCAGCGCAGCCCGGAGCAGGCCTCTGCGAAGTCGAGGGAAGCGCTTCAAAAGGCCTCCCCGAGGGCGATGGACACCGCGATGGGCGCCCCGAAGATGGTCGATGGACGTCCCTCGCCGGTCGATTCGTTCAACGTCTGCAGGCCCGCGACGCGGTACCCAATGTCCGCGCGGAAAGGCCCAAGGGGCGTCGCATAGCGGGCGCCGAGTCCACAGGACAGATGGGGCCGATCGAAGCGGAGCTGCACCTGCTCGGGCGCGACGTCGCTCGTGTCGCAGAAGGTGGCCCCGGAGAAGCTTCCGGCGATGGGGAAGCGCAGCTCCGCCGACGCCTCCCAGAGCGTGAGCCCCCCGAGCGGAAGCAGGCAGCGAGTGTCGGCGGAGCCCGGCTGGCACCGCGCGTCGAGGTCGGCTTGCGCGAGCTCTGGGCTGTAGAACGGCACGACGCCGTGAGGGCCGATCCCGCGCAAGCCGTAGCCGCGGTTCGAGTTGGAACCCCCGGAGAAGAAGGAGCGAAAGAAGCCGATCTGGATGTCTCGGACCCAGTCGGCGCGACTGGTGCCTGCGGGCGGCGCACCGGTGTCGGCGTTGCTGGCGATGGTGTCGCCGTAGTTCCGAGGAAAGAGCAAGCCGATGGTACCGCGGGTGGCGAACGTCAGCTTCTTGCCGAGGGGGACGTAGAAGCGAGCCTCGGGGCGCACCTTGAGGTCGCGGGCGTCGCCTCCAAAGGGACCCCCCGCGACCTGCAGCGCATTCGAGACATAGAGCCCCTTGTGCGGCTGAACGGCGTCGTCGCGCAGGTCGAAGGATGCGAACAGCTCCAGGTAGGACACGAGGACGCGATCGAGATCGGGATCGAGCGTGCCTATGTACGTGAACGGAACGCTCACGCCGATGTTGTGGCTCGGTCGGAAGTAGAAGCGCCACAGGGAGCGATCGACACCCACTGCTCCTTGTAGCTCGCGATAGCCAAGCACCGGAGCGCTCTCGTCCAGTTCTCCGGACAGCAGCGCCGCGTAGATGTTGTAGTTTGCGCGCAGGAAGCCGTTGGTTCTTGCCTCGAGGAAACCAGGCTGCGTGAGCTCGGCGCGCGTCTTGACTTCGGGGAGCAACGCGGTGGGGGACTTGAAGCTGGGGAAGCGCGTGGGATAGAGCACGACGCCCGGCTTGGCTTCCAGCGAGAGCCGCCGCAGGTCACCGAGGAAGTCGTTGTGGTCCCAGCCGACCAGCGCGTGGATGTCGGTTCGGATCACGTCGATCTGACTGCCCACCCCCAGTCGCAGCTGATGCAGCTTCGATGGCTCCAGGTGGACCTTGAGAGGGACGCGCTTGGCCGGTGGGTCGTCGAGCTTCGGCTCGATGCGCACGTTGGAGAGCACGCCGAGGTCCAGCACCGCCTGCTGAGCGGCTTCCAGCTCACTCGTGGAGTAGGGATCGCCCTCGTGTAGATCCAGCGCGCGGCGGATCGGTGCTTCGGGGAGCGAGCCGAGACCTTCGATGCTGACCTCTCCGAACTCGGCCGGGATCCCGGGGGATATATCGAAGCGCAGCGTCGCATAGTTGCGGGGAAGATCCACCTCCGCGGTGCGAGTCACCTTCGCGTAGGCATAGCCCGCGTCGGTGAGCAGGCGCTTGATCGCGCTCTCCGTGTCCTTGAACTCGTCTTCGTCGAAGAGCTTGCCAACGCCGACGCCAGCGCCAGCGGCGGCCCTGATTCGAGCCTGGAGGGGCGCCTTGAGTCGGTCGATGCCGTGGAGATCCAGACGGCGTACGGATGTCGCTGGCCCTTCATCGACCTCGATGGTCACCCTGACGTGGTCCTCGTCGGTGCGTTCGACGTGAGCTGCCCGGGCCTTGGCCTTGTAGTAGCCGCGCGCGCGGTAGAGCCGCTCCACTCGCTCCAGGTCTCTCTGCAGGACGTAGAAGTCGTAGACCTCGTAGTCGTAGACGACGCCGTCCATCAATCCGAGGAAGCGCGGACTCGGACGTGTCGCGATCTTCTCCTGGATGTCGCTGCCGCCCAGCTGGTCGTTGCCGCTGAACTCCACGTCGTCGATCGCCGAGCGACCTTCTGGGAGCGACGCGCAGCCCAGCGCCCACGCACACGCGCACAGCACCCAGAGTGACTGGGCGTGGCGAGTGGCGCGTTTGATGGGTCCGTTGACCAGCCGAGGGGGATGAAAGCGGTGCCCCATGAACGTGGGCCGGAAGTTGCAAGGCGTGGGCCGTGTCGCCGCGCAGGTCAGCGCCGGGAAGATCCCTGTTTCGCTCTGCTCCTTACGGCCCTCTGCTCTCTGGTCGGGGGTGGAGTCTGGGCATGGGTCGGCCCCTGGCGGCGCGTTTTGCCTCGCTGTGCCTCGCTGTCGCCACGCTTGGATGCTCATCCGAGCTGCCGCGCCCGGCGCTCACCGCCCATGCCTGGTCCGAGTTCAAGGAGGTCGAGTCACCACCGCCGGTTCCGCGCCCAGAGCAGATCTCCGAGGCTCCCGAGGAGAGCGCGGTCTGGGTCGATGGGTCGTGGGTGTCCCGAGGCGGGATCTGGATCTGGCGCGAGGGAGGCTGGGTCATCCCACCCGCGGGCTCGAGATTAGCCGTGTGGAAAATTGTCTACGAGCGCTCCGGGCGCATTCTCTATGCGCCATCTACCTGGCGAGATGCCCGTGGCCAGGTGATGGAGGCGCCCGCGTTCCTCGACGAGAAGCACCAGAAGCGCCGGCAGCGCCGAGCCAAGCGTCGCGAGCGCCGGCGAGAGAAGCGGCTTCGACAGCGCGAGCTGATGCGCTAGCTCACTTCTGAGCCTTGATGTCGCGCAGCAGGCGATTCCCCTCGACCCAGTACACGTACTTCTCGTCGAGCCCCATGCACGTGACCTTCTCGCTCGCCGGAGCGTAGTGACGGTCGAAGGTCGGTACCTCCGCGATCTCGAAGCCGTGAATGCCCTGGCGCCGATTCGTCGTCTGCGGCAGCAGGTAGCCGTGGTCTTCATCGCTCAGCGGTGGGGTGGGGTACTCGGAGAAGAGCGGTCCGGTGTAGGGGCACTCGGAAGGCTCACCGTCCGTTGCTCGGAGCCACAGGCACGACGATCCGCGCACCATCAGGTAGTCGCCGAGGGGAGTGAGCGTCGCGCTGCTGTAGATCCTCGGATGGAGCTTCACGGGTTCTCCGCCGGCGAGAGGCAGGCTCATCACACCCGCCTCGTCGGACCAGAAGACGTGCGTGTCGTTCGCCGCCAGCGCCAGGGGCTTGGTCTTGAACTCGTGGATCGCCTTCAGCTCGCCGGATGCGTCCTTCAACCAGAGCTGCATGGTGGACACCATCACCGGGCGAGTCCCGCTCAGCGCGAACAGGTCGACCTTCTGGAAGATCCCCTTGCCCGTCACGGGCGAGTCGTTGAGGTCGATGCTCCAGACCCACCCTGAGGGCAGGAGGCGCAACAGCGCCTTCCCATCGAAGAAGGTGGGGCCGGCGGCCGAAAAGCTGTAGACCTCCGCGACTTGCTTGGATGGAAGATCCACACGGAAAACATTGTTCATGCTGTCGACCACGTAGGGTGAGCCGCCCGCGATGTAGATCCCGCTGCACTGGCTCAGTCGATCGTTGTCCGCGAGCTCCTGCAGGTTCGGCGGAGCCTCGCACAGACCGATGGGCGACAGCGTGGCCGGCGCCTCGCCCGCGTCCAGCTTGTTGGTTTCGTCCAGCAGGCTGCGAACGAGCTTCCGCACGGTCAGCGGTCGGTCCCCGGGCGCGAGCACCCGCTTGCCAACCAGGTCCGCCGCGCGTGTCGTGTAGACCCCATGCGGGCCTACCTCGAGCGCGCCAGTGAGCTCGGGGAACGGATCTCCGAAGTTCAGGGTGTAGCCCTTGTCGTTCTTCCTGAAGCTCCCGTAGCAACGCGTCCCCGCGATGTCCACGTATGCGTAGAGCTCGTCCGGCTTGGTGTTGGTGGGGGTCATCGCGAACACCAGCAGCACGACAAAGCCGATCCCGAAGGCGATCAGCGGGGACAGCAAGGCGAAGACGAACGCCAACGTGAGCGCGGTCGAGGTGCTCTTGGACACCCGGTTGGCCTCGCCCGCGACCGTGCTCGCGAGCTGGTTGACGACCGCGCTCTGGCTCCTTGCAACAGACTCCATCACGTCGCTGCTGGTCACATTATCCGCGTGGCAATATGTGCAGCGAACGACCGGGTATCTCTCCGCTTCGTGGAGCGGACCACCGCAGACGTGGCACATCGCTGGACGCCCCTGGGCCGCCGGCGGGACAGCCGCGCAGGAGTGCATCAGCCGTTCGATAGCCTTGCGGTGCCAGCGCATCAGCAGCCAACCGGCGGCGAGCACCATGCCGGTGGGCAGCACTGCCAGGATGACCCAGAACACGTCTCCTAGCACCAGACCATCGTTCTCGAGAAACAGCATCGCGCCGCAGCCCCCGCCACAAAGCACGAGCGGCACCAGCATCAGGCCCAGGAGGACGAAGGCGGTCTGCCGTTGGCTCTGAGCGCGAGCGATGGCGCGGCGCTGTCCGATGCTCAGCTGACGTCGCGTGTGATGGATGCGGAACAGCGCCTCGCGAGCTGCGTGGAGCTCATGAACGATCTGTTCGTCGGGTCGGCCGATGTAGGGGCAGTAGGCGCAGTCCAGGTGCTCCGGATTCGCCACCGACACGGGGCTTGCCGCTCCACACTGCGGACAACGCGCTGCAAGCATCACCCTGATGAGACTCCGCGGCGGGGCCGTTGGTCAAGGGTCGTTCCGCGCGGGCGCGCATCGAGCACCCCTCTGCGTACTGTTCCGTGCGGCGACAGTCTGCCGACAGTCGGAGGCCGCGTGTGCCTAGGCGCTGGTTGTCTACTCCCGGATCACCCTCAGGGGTGGCGCGGCGACCAACTCATAGGTCGCCGAGCCCAGCTGGACCTTGCCCTGACTCGCCTCGACATCGCGCACGATGCGCTCGAACAACACGTCCTTGGTCGTGCGGCGCTTCGTGAAGGGAACGACGTAGCGCAGGCTGTACTCGAGCCAGTTGTCAGTCGCCTGCAGCGTCACCATCGGATCCACCCGAGCGTCCTCGATGCGGTAGTGCCGGGTCATGTGCTGCCATTCCTCGCGGGCGCCTTCCACGAACCCTCCAACCGTTTCCACGAGCGCTGTCTCCAGGAGCTGCTTGCTCTCGGCGAGCGGACTGCCGTAGCGCACGGGGATCTTCACCTCGTCCCACACGAAGCCGAAATCCGCGGAGTAGTTGAAGACCGGCTCCTTGAACACGAAGCTGTTCGCGATGCGCACGATGCGGCCGCAGTAGTTGTCCCCATCGACCCAAGCACCGAGCTCCATCACCGTCGTCCGGAGCAGCCCGATGTCGATCACGTCACCCTTGATGCCGCCGAGCTGGACCCGGTCTCCCACGTCATAGAAGCGGGCGAAGAGAATGGCGACCCGGCCAGCGACGCTCGCGATCACCTCCTGCAGTGCGAACGCGACGCCTGCGCCCATCACCCCGAGCGATACTGCGATACCACCGAGCTTGTCGCTGAAGGTGGTGGCCAGGATCAGCGCGATCACCGCGATCAACGAGGTGTCGATCAGCTTTCGCGTGCGGTAGCGGACGCCGGTATCCTTCACCTTGGACAGCAGCATCCCGCGCAGCCCGCGGGCGATCAGCCAGAAGAGGCCGATCAGCAGCAGCGCTGAGATGACGCGCCCGCTCGCTGGATGGCTGAGCGCGCCTCGGATCCACGTGAATGCGTTGGCCATGTCGCGTCTGTTTCCTCCCCAACGCTGCTACTGGCGCAGCGGTTCTTCCTCGCGGACGCGGTTGGTCTGAGCGCTCGTCAGCGGCCGGTCTTCGATCTGGCGGTGCAGGATCGCCGGGGGCAGGATCCCGTGGTCCCGAAAGGCCAGGAGAGCACGCTTGCTGACGTCGGTCTCGAAGGCCTTCTCGTACTTCGTGTCCAGCACGTAGCCCTTCAAGCGGAGGTGAATGGCTACGTACTGGTCCTTGAGCACCTGCTTCACGAGGACCACGATCGGCTTCTTCAAGTACACGTACTGACTCGTCAACATTGCTTCCCGGAGGATCCGTTCTGCGACCGCAATGTCTTGATCGACCCCGATGTAGAAGTCGATCTGGATCTGCATGTCCAGCGCGCCGTAGTTGCCGCAGCTGGTCACGTCCGTCAGCAACTTGTTGTTTGGAACGGTGACCGTGTTGTCGTCAAGGGTCTGGATGCGCACCGAACGCAGGCCGATCGCCGTGATGTCTCCGTACTCTCCAGAGAACTGCACCCGATCTCCTACCTGGAAGGGACGATCGAGCATGATCGTCACACCGGCGATCATCGCCGCGACGAGGTCTCGCATGGCGAAGCCGACCGCGACGGCGAGGGTGCCGCCGACCAGGGTCAGCACGGCGTCGGTCAAGCGGAAGCTCAGCGCGATCACCACCGCGCCGGTCACGATGTAGATCGCGAAGCGAGTGAAGGACTCGAGCTTCTGGAAGGTCAGTCGGCGGTTGGTGAAGCGATCGCCGAGGCTGACGACGATGTTGTTCAGGAAGCGCACCAAGAGACCGGCGCCCACGATGACGCCCAGGCTGACCAGCACGCCCGTCCAGCGTACGAAGCTCAGGATCTTCTCGACGTCCGGCGCCTCGGTCTGAGCGTGAGCCGTGGCGGGCAGCAGGACGAGCAGGAGGCTGGCGAGGGTGAAGAGGTACTTCATAGGGTTACATTCAGCAGGTGACGGCGAGCGAGTACGCGAGTCACTGCGCGGAACCAGGTCCAGGTGACCCGCAACCGGCCCTCGTCGTCTCGCGCGAGGTATCCGCGGAAGTCGGCGTAGCGCACGGCGTCCAGGACCTGATGGAGCGGCAGGCGCGTCGTCTCGGCGATCGCGTCCACGGTCGCCGGATCCAGGCGCACGATCGCCCGCAGCACGAAGGACGCGGCGTCTGGCAGCTGCTCCAGGTCCGAGGTCGGGGGCGCCTTGAACAGGCCCACCTGCAACTTTTCGTGATCGTCGATGCCGAGGCTCTTGCGCCAGAAGTGCAGCGCCACCGCCGGGTTTCCTGCGGAGTAGTCCCAGAGCAGGCGGTAGTAGCCCCGCTTGGTGGAAGCTAGGCGCTCCGCGTGCTCGAGCTCGTCTCCGTCGACTTCGGACTCGAGCAGGCCTTCGAAGCTCGGCTGCATCCCGCAAGCCCGCGTCCGATCCTCGAGCAGCTCTGCGATCGCCTCTTCGCGCCAGGGCTGCATGACGATCACGTCGTCGAAGATCGGGCGTGTACCGCGCGCACGCTCCACCAGCTCGAAGACCGTTGAGTCGAAGGCGAACACCCAGGTGCAGAGAGTGCTCGAATCGCGCGCGAGGGCGAGGATCTCGTCGAGCTCTCGCAGTCCGCCGATGGTCGGCTTGACCAGGCGCTGAGCGTCATCGATCAGCAGGGCGTTGTCGTCTTGGATCGCGTCCAGCGCCGCGATCACCCTGGCGTTGTCTGCGTCCCTTGGCAGCTTCAGCTGGGCCTTGAGCTGCTCCAGTAGCGCGACCGAGCCCCCAGCGGGAGAGCGCTGGTAGATGGAGTCCGGATGCTCCTTCAGGACGCGCTTCAGCAGCGTCGTCTTGCCAGAGCCGCGCTCACCCACGATCGCGAACACACCCCCACCGATCTGGCCGATGCGATCGTTGATGGCCTCGAGCTCTTCGTCGGCCGCGGTGTGCACCAGGCGTTCCGCCTCGCGCTCCGGCGCCAGGGCGAAGTATTGTTCCTCCGGGATACGAGATAGCTTGGGTCGCGTCTCCGCCTTCTTGGTCAGCTCTCGACGGAACAGGTAGGCGAGAACCTTGCGGACCAACGTCATGCTGGTCAGGTACTCCCGAACGATGCGCACCAGCCCGACCACCAGCAAGTAGCCGCCTCCAACTGCTGCCGCCGGGAAACTCTTGTAGCCGGTCTGGTTCTTGACCAGCCAACCCGCGAGGGCGTTGCGCTTCTCGCGCGGGGCCAGTCGCTCGAAGATGACGTCGCGCCACCAGCCAACGAACACCAGGGCCAGCGGAATGCCGATGAACCAGCAAGTGGAGAGCACCCAGTCGTAGAGCGTTCCCTTGCCCACCAGCTCGCTGCTCAGGGTGAGCACCAGACCGAAGAACACCACGACGCGTCCAAGGACCCGCAGCGTGCGCAGGCGCAGCGCCGCCACATCGTGCTTCGTCGCGTACACGCTCGCGTTGCGGCCCGCCAGGGCGTCGACCAGTAGCACGACGACCGAGCCGCCGAGGATCCAGCTCACGAAGATCCACAGCACCTGCACTTCGAGGAGATCCACCATCGGAGAACCG
>JAGQIY010000158.1 GCA_020430865.1 Myxococcales bacterium | reverse complement strand
GAGCTACGGCGGCTGCGGCGCACATGTGGAACAGGTCTTGGGCGACGTGCCCGTGGAGCAACGCTGCCAGTGTCGGGCGGCGCCCAGGCCTCCCGCGCCTCGGGCCTCGGCGTCATGGCTGCACCGCTTTCTGACGTCCCAGGAGCGCGAGCGCTAAGAAGTTACCATGAGGAAAATTTAGCTACCAGTAGCGTCCAACTGCATCGAGGAGAGGGAGCGAACCCGTGAGCGAAGCAAGCCCGTTGAAGAGAGTGCTCGATATGAGCTACGAGGAGGCCTTGACGAAGGTGCCAGAGGCGCTCAAGTCCGAGGGCTTCGGCGTGTTGACCGAGATCGACGTCAAGGCAACGCTGAAGGCGAAGATCGACGTCGAGTTCCGGCCTTACAAGATCCTTGGCGCCTGCAACCCGCCGCTCGCGCACCAGGCTCTCAGCGCGGATCTGGACGTCGGGTTGATGCTGCCGTGCAACGTCGTTGTCTACGCAGACGACGATGGCAAGGCGGTGGTTCAGGCGATTGATCCGACCCAGACGCTTGCGGCCGCGAACCCGAAGCTCGTGGAAGTGGCCAAGTCCGTCAGAGACAAGCTCGCCCTGGTCGTCTCCCGCATCTAGCCTCGTCAGGCTGCGGCCACGGCTCGTGCGTGCTCGCGTGAGCAGCGCCTCGCGGAAACGAGCCTCCGCGTCGAAGACGCGCAGGATCTGCGGCGGCGTTCACGCTCCCGGCGGTCGAGGGACTGCAATTAGCCCTGAGAGTCGGAATCCCGTTCTCAGGGCGAGACTTTCTCTCAGCGCGTCTGCCCAACACCTCAAGCGTCCCTCACGTCCTCCGTTTGTGGGGGAGTGCCGGCAACTTGCTCGGCGCGGAAAGGATCACGATGAGCGTGTACGAGCAGTTGGGTGGAGCGGCGGCGATCGACGCCGCAGTGGACATCTTCTACCGCAAGGTTCTGGGCGACGACCGCATCTCGAAGTTCTTCGATGGTGTGGACATCGACAAGCAGGCCGCGAAGCAGAAGGCGTTCTTGACCATGGTGACCGGCGGTCCCAACCACTACTCCGGGAGAGACATGCGCGCAGCGCACTCGCGCCTGGTGGCTCGCGGTCTCACCGACGAGCACTTCGATGCCGTGGTCGCGCACCTCGGTGGCACGCTGAAGGAGCTGGGGGTCGCGGACGAGCTGATCGGTCAGGTCGCTGCGGTGGCGGAATCGGTGCGCGACGACGTCCTGGGGCGCGTCAGGCAGGCTGTCTGAACCAGGATGTCCAAGATCAGCTATCGCGGATCGTCCGTGGAGCTCGAAGCGGAGGAGAGCGTCCTGGATGCCCTCCTACGCGCCGGGTTGGAGGTGGCTTCATCGTGCCGGGCTGGCGCCTGTCAGGCGTGTATGCTCCGTGCGGAATCGGGGGACCCCGGCGCTGCCGCGCAGGCAGGCCTACGACCGGCGCAGCGTGAGGCGGGCTTCTTCTTGGCCTGCATGGCGCGTCCCGAGGAGGACCTGGTCATCGCCGACGCGGCGTTGCCGAGCCACGTCACCCGGATCCAGGAGGTGCGGGATTGGGGGGGAGGGATCTACCGCGTCCGCCTCGATGTCCCCGAAGGCTTCAGCTATCGCGGCGGACAGTACGTACAGCTCGCGCGCTCCGCGGCGCAGGTGCGGGCCTACTCCCTCGCGAGCCTGCCCGGAGATCCGTGGCTCGAGCTGCACGTTCGCCATCATCCGCGTGGAAAGGTGAGCCGCTGGCTCACGACCGCCGCGGCTGGGGACGAGGTCTCGCTGCGTGGTCCTTCAGGGGAGTGCTACTACCAGGTCGCTAGCTCATCTCAACCCTTGGTGCTCGTCGGTATGGGTACCGGGATGGCTCCCATCTACGCCGTGCTGAGGGACGCCATCGCCGCAGGGCATGACGGACCCATCACGCTGGTACAGGGCGCGCGGAGCGCCGCAGCGCTCTATCTCGAACGCGAGCTGAGCGAGCTGTGTGATGGCCGCCCCGGTATCGAGTTCCTGCGCTGTGTGCTCGAGGGGGACCCAGACGATCCGCGGGTCGGGGATGCAGTACAGCGCACCCTCGAGGCCTGCACGGACTTCAAGGGGCGACGGGTGTACCTGTGCGGTGGCGTGGAGCAGGTGAACGCGCTCAAGCGTCAGGCGTTTCTCCGCGGGGCGCGCTTGCAGGACATCAGCGCCGATCCCTTCGTGCTAGCGGCTGCCGGGTGAGACCGCGGACGCGACACGCTCGAGCTGGAACAGGGTGTCGAGGAGCGCCCTGCCGATCGACGACTGCTAGTGCATCGGGTGCATGGGTTGGTTTGGCGTCTGCTGACCGCTCAGCTCCTCCCACTTCGCTTGACTGACCACTGACTGCTTCCAGGTCGCATGGCAGCTGGTGCACG
>JAGQIY010000012.1 GCA_020430865.1 Myxococcales bacterium | reverse complement strand
CAGGGCAACGCATTGCCTGCGGGATCCAGACCCCGGGAAGCATCTACTGCTGGGGCGACAACGGAGAAGGACAGCTCGGCGTGGGAGACAACACCTCGCGCTGGACCCCGACCCGGGTCGGAGACAAGAGCGACTTCCGCAAGCTCTCGCTCAAGGCGTTCCACGTCTGCGCCATCGACGCGGCCCAGCATCTTTGGTGCTGGGGGCGAAACGCCGAAGGACAGCTCGGGACGGGTGACACCGAGTATCGCCCCTCCCCCAGCCCGATCGAGCCGGCTCAACGCTTCGACGAGGTCGCCGTCGGACGCTTCCACACCTGCGCCCGGCGAGTCGACGGCGTCGTGCTCTGCAGCGGTCAGAACGCCGATCAGCAGCTCGGCGTCGACACGCCGGATCGGAGTTCGAGCTTCCTCGAGGTGCCGCTGCCTTGACCCGCGACTAGCGCCGGCCCTCTATCCTCGTGGTATCGACGACCTCGTCCCAGGCGTCTTCGTGGCCGTCGTAGTGGACCTTGCATTTGTCGGGTCCGAGCACCTCGACGACGGTGGCCGGGTAGATGGAGTCACGCCATTTGACCCGGATCTTGTCGCCCTTCTGGTACGGACTGACCAGCGCAGCGTTGGAGGCCGACGGCCGCGGCTTGAGGCCGAGCACCCGCGCGACCTTCTCCGGCGGCGGCGGCGCGCTCACCGACTTGCCGTCCTCGATTCGACCCTTGATGCGCTCGAGGGTGACGTCCTCGTCCCAGCGCGCGTCGTAGCCGTCGAAGTGCACACGGAAACGCGTCTTGCTCTTCTGAGCGATGATGTAGGCAGGGTAGTTCTTGCCGTCCCACTCGACCCAGACGAACTCGCCCACGCGATAGGGCTCCTGACACGCGGTGAGCCAGAAGCTCAACGCCACGGCGGCAAACAGCTGGGGCAGGTTCCTGGTCTCTCGCCCGCGCCTCACGCCTCCCCCTCGAGCGGCGGCGGTGGCATGCGGGACACCGGGGGCCGCGTCTGCCACCCGGCGCGCTCCACCGCCGCTTCCTTGCCGACGAGCCAGCCGTTCACCCGCTCCCGCGTGGTGCGATAGGCATACTCCAAGATAGCTCTCCGTGCGGAAAAACTCGTTGGGTTGTGCATGAACAGGATCCCGTCCGTGGGCTCCGGTTCGATCAAGATCACCTCGCACGCACCGCTCGCGCGGATGCGTCCCACGGCCTCCACCAGCAGGGCGTGCATGGCGATACGCATGGCCTGGTTGGCCACCCACAGGTAGCCCTTGTCGCGCACGCTCTTCTGCTGCCCGTGACCGGTGGGCACCTGCTCGGCGGCGACGGGCACCATGGGGTTGACCACCACCAGGACGTCGGCGCCCCGCTCGACGGCAACGTTCAGCTGCGCCAGCTGGGCGGCGCCAGCGTCGATGTAGTGACGATCGCCGATACGCACGGGGCTGAAGAACGGCGGCAGCGCCATGCTCGCGATGCAGGCGCGGCTGACCGGCACGTGATCGAAACCAGGCGCGCCGAACAGCACCTGCTCGCCCGAGTCGAGGTCATGGCTCAGGATGAACAACTCCTTCGGCATGCCGTGAAACGTGTTGGGCACGCTACGCCGATACAAAAAATCCGCAAGGAAACGCTCGTAGCCCTCGAGGGAGAACACCCCTGCAGGGAGCGAATCGTAGAGCCGATCGAGCTCCTCCCAGAGCGCGGTGCGGGAGGGCTCTGGAGCGCGACGCAGCAGGCTCTTCGTGCCCTTGCCCAGCGCTCGCAGCGCCGTGGTCGCCGTGCGCTGCCACTCCGCGAAATCCGTGCGCAGGATGTGCTTGCGCTCCAGCGGGAAGTAGGTGTCGGCCGGGTCGAGGAAGGCGCGATACATGCGCTGCACCTCGCGCCCGCCGGCCAGCGCCGCCGCGATGCTCGCGCCGCTCGAGGTGCCGATGTAGAGATCGAACTGGTTGGCGTCGAGGCCGTCCACCGCGTCCTCCAGCGCCGCAAGCGCCCCGATCTGGAACATGGCGCCCGTCGCACCTCCACCAGGTAGACACAGGGCGACGCGGGGTTCGTTTCCGTCAGGCATCGTTTGACCTCTCCCCCCCAAATTCAGCGTCCGCGAAGGTGTGGCATCACCCCGCGCTTGACCACGGTGTCCGCCAGCCAGTTCTCCGAGGAGTCCTTGTAGTCCAGCGTGAAGTGCAGCCCGCGGCTCTCGTGACGACTGGCGGCGGAGCTGATGATCAGCTCGGCGATGCACTGGATGTTGCGCAGCTCGAGCAGATCGCGCGTCACCAGGTGCTTCCAGTAGTACTCGCGGATCTCCTCCTCGAGCAGGGACACGCGCCGCGCGGCGCGGCGCAGGCGCGCGTTGGTGCGCACGATGCCGACGTAGTTCCACATCAAGCGCCGCAGCTCTTCCCAGTTCTGGCTCACCACGACCGCCTCGTCGCTGGCCACCGCGGAGCCGATCTCCCAGTCGGGCACCTCCGGCCAGGGCTCCTGGCGCAGCATCGCGATCTCGGTGCCAAGCTTGTCAGCGGCCCGCCGCCCGAACACCAGGCCCTCGAGCAGTGAGTTCGACGCCAGGCGATTCGCGCCGTGAAGCCCCGTGCACGAGGTCTCGCCGATCACCCACAACCCGGGCAAGCTCGAGCGACCGTGCAGGTTGCTGGTCACGCCGCCGCACATGAAATGCGCGGCGGGCACCACCGGGATCGGTTCCGCGGTGATATCGAGCCCGAACTTCAGGCAGCGCTCGTAGATGGTGGGGAAGCGGTCTTTGACGAAGGACGCGGGCTTGTGCGTGATGTCGAGGTGGACGTACTCGTAGCCTCCCCGCTTCATCTCGAAGTCGATGGCGCGAGCCACCACGTCCCGAGGGGCCAGATCCCCCATGTCGTGGTGCTTGTGCATGAAGGCCTCGCCGCCCGGGACGCGCAGCGTCGCGCCTTCGCCTCGTAGCGTCTCGCTGATCAGGAAGTTCTTGGCCTGCGGATGGAACAGGCAGGTGGGGTGGAACTGGTAGAACTCCATGTTCGCGACCTCGGCGCCTGCGCGGTACGCCATCGCGACGCCATCTCCCGTCGCGACGTCCGGGTTCGACGTGTACAGGTAGACCTTTCCCGCGCCACCCGTCGCCAGGATGGTCGCCCGCGCCAGCACCGTGTGGATCTGGCCCGCTTGCTCGTCCAGAACGTAGGCGCCGACGCAGCGATCCGGTCCACCGAAGTCGCTCAGCGTGATCAGATCCACGCCCATGTGCCAGTCGAGGAAGCGGATGTTCGGGTGCGCCTTGGCGCGCTCCCACAGCGCGCGCTGGATCTCCTTGCCCGTCGCATCCTTGGAGTGCACGACCCGCCGTTCCGTGTGCCCGCCCTCGCGCCCCAGGTCGAGCTCGCCGTCGTCGCCAGCGTCGAAGCTGGCGCCGAGATCGATCAGCCAGCGCATCGCGCCAGGCGCCTCCTCGACGCACAGGTCGACGACCACCTGGTGACACAGTCCGCCTCCTGCGACCAACGTGTCCTCCACATGACGCTCGAACGAGTCCTCCGGGGAGAGCACCGCCGCGACACCTCCCTGCGCCCAGCTGGTCGCCGAGTCATTCACGGTGCGCTTGGTCACCACCAGCACCTCGCCATGCTCCGCCGCGCGCAGCGCGAAGCTCAAGCCGGCCACGCCGCTGCCCAACACCAGGAAGTCCGTCTTCATCGTCATCGGAGGCCTCTGCCTACCACCGATCCACGCTGCGGCCGAAGGGCTGAAGAGCCGCTCCCAGCGCCCTCGGGAGCGCGAAGCCGCTCAAACCGCGCGCGCTATTGAGTCAAACTCCACAAGCCGTGGAGTCCGTCCCCGTAGAGAGCGCCTCCGTTGCTCCCGGAGTGGAACGCGTTTCAAAAAATGCCAAATCATTTCCAGCGGTTCTGGACTTTCGCTCCAGGTTTGGGGGTGAGGAAACGCCCGCGACACGCTGGCAATTGACGGGGCGACCCGCGAACGGTACGCATCCTCGCGCCCCTGCCTGCCTGGCGGCCGCGGACTCTCCGGAGCCACGAGCCGATCAGCCAGCGGGAGCTCTCCCGCCGCCTTGGTGGCGAACCCAAACCCATCCCAATCGTTCCGCCATTCGGCGCGAACCTCATGAGGAGGTCTCTGTCGTGAAGATCCTCGTCGCGATCAAGCGGGTCGCGGACCCCGATAACGCCAACAAGGTGAAGCCTGCGGGCGACAAGGTGGATACCACCGGCCTCGAGTGGAAGCTCAATCCCTTCGATGAGTATGCCCTCGAAACGGCGCTGCGCCTGACCGAAGACGGCAAGAACAACAAGGTGCGCAAGGGTGAGGTCGTGGTCGTCACCATCGGCCCGAAAGACACGGAGACGCAGCTGCGCTCCGCCCTCGCCACGGGTGCCGATCGGGCGATCCGCATCGACGCCGAAGACAGCGCCCTGGACGGCCGCCTGGTCGCCAACGCGCTGAAGAGCGTGGTCGACGCGGAGAAGCCCGACGTCGTGCTGCTGGGCAAGCAGGTCGTCGATGGCGACAGCAACTCCGTGGGTCAGATGCTCGCCGAGCTGCTCGATTTCCCCATGGCAACCTTTGCCGCGACCGTGACCGAAGAGGCTGACGGAAAGCTCGTGGTTGGCCGCGAGGTGGACGGCGGCGTCTTGACGCTTCGCCTCACCCCCCCCTGCCTGATCACCGTCGACCTGCGCGTGGTGGCGCCGACGAGTGTGCGCTCCAAGCACACCGCGGAGTCTTTCAAGTACGCCCACGAAGGCGTGCGCTTCGCACCCCTGCCCGCCATCATGAAGGCCAAGAAGAAGCCCCTCGACGTGAAGCCCCTGGCTGACGTCGCCGGCGGCAAGGACAACGGCTCCAGCTACGGTGGCTTCGAGCCTCCGCCCGCTCGCGCAGCCGGTGTGAAGGTCGCCGACGTGGCTGAACTCGTAACCAAGCTGGCCTCCGAGGCCAAGGCGATCTGAGAGGAGTCTCTACGATGACTGATGTTCTCGTTGTTGCAGAAATCGACGGCGGCAAGGTCAAGAAGACCACGCTCAGCGCCATCACCATGGCCAAGCAGGCCGGCAGCTCCTTCAGCATCCTGGCCATCGGCGGCCCCGGCACGAAGGCGGCCGCGGGTGAGCTGACTGGCTACGGCGCTGCGAAGGTGTTCGTGTGCGAAGACGCCTCCCTGGCCAACTACGTCGCCGAGCAGTTCGCGCCGACGGTGGCCGAGGTCGGCAAGAACTTCGGCTTGGTGTGCGCTACGGCGTCCACCTACGGCAAGGACCTCATCCCGCGTGTAGCGGCCAAGCTGGACGCCAGCTACGCCGGCGACTGCGCTGGGGTGAAGCAGGAAGGCGGCAAGATCGTCTACAAGCGCCCGATGTTCGCCGGCAACGCCTTCGGCTACGCCAGCCTCAGCACCCCGATCCAGACCGCTACCGCGCGGCAATCGGAGTTCGAGGCGGCGGCAGCGAGCGGCGGCTCTTCGCCCCTGGAAGACGTGGCCAAGGTGGCTCCCGGCGCTGCCGCGAGCCGCGTGGAGTTCGTGTCTCTCGACGCCGTGAAGAGCGACCGTCCCGAGCTGACGGACGCCTCGGTCAT
>JAGQIY010001513.1 GCA_020430865.1 Myxococcales bacterium | reverse complement strand
TCGTCCTCCCGCAGAAACTCCCGGATCTTCTCGATGGTGATGTCTCCCTGAAAATCCAATTGCAAGTTGTCGAGCAAGTAGCGGACGAGCTCCTTCACGGACGGCCTCCTCTTCCCACGGGTGATTGGCGGAAAACCGCCAATTCGCGGGCCCCAGGCTATAGCCGTGCGCCAAACCGACGAGCAAGGGGTTTGCTGGAGGAATCGTCGGCAGCGGTCCTCCACCTGGGCTGTTGGGGGGGAGAGTGAGCAGCGCTGAGGGGTTCGACGACATCGTCTGCTCAGCGGAGAGGCTATTCGATTCTTGTGTAATTTCAGGAGATTGAGCGGAGCGCCTCACCCCCGAACCCGATCCCAGTCGCGGTCCATCGGACGGCTGGCCGAGTTGTTGTCGCGACATCAACGGCACTCCCGGAGTTGAGGATCCGCAGGATCGTGACAGGTGAGGCAGGAGCGGGCGTTCTTGCGGAGCGCGCGCCCGCAACGGCTGGTGAATCCGCTGGGGTGGGGGTTCACGCCCTGGCCCCGGCTCCCGACACCATCCACTCCACGCCCGCCCACGCTGGCGCTCGAGTGACAGATCAAGCAGTCGCGCTCCTGGTGGCAGCTGACGCACGCGTTGAGGTTGCGCTGGGCCTCCCAGGCGTGGTGGTTCGCCGAGCGTGGCGGATCGGTCCACTCTGCTTTCGGCGGATGAAAGCGACCCCGCCCCGAGAAGTTCGCGTAGGGCCCGCTGAGGGTGACGCCGGCCCGCTGGTGGCAGCCGATACAGAAGCTCTGCTGCTGGTGGCAGCTGGTGCAGCGCGGTGAGTTCTGCCGCGCGGCAATCGGGTGCATGCTGATGAAGTCGTTCGGATGGACGTTGCGCGGGCGCACCCGGCCATCGTGGCAGTCAGTGCAGTACTGTTCCGTGTGGCAACTGGAGCACATCTGGGAGTCAGCGCCGGCGATGCGCTTGTGCCGCGCGAGCCAGTCCGCCCCGTGCCCGGCGTTGTGTAGCCACCGCGGAGGCTTGAGGGTGCCGCTGGCGAATCGAGTACGCATCAGCTGATCGCCGCCCTTGGTCAGGTGGCAAGTCGTGCACTCGCCCTTCGCCTCGCCTCGGACCGGCTCTGGCGCCTGATGACAACGGAAGCAACCCTTCATGCGCGGCAGCTGGTCTCGAGTGGCGAGCTCGATGTTCTGCACCATGCCGTGACACTGCGCGCAGTCGATGTTTCGCTCGAGATGGGCCTGGTGATTGAAGCGTAGGTTCGGCTTCGGGACGTCCATGCGCGCGACTCGGTTGCCGTCGCCCGGCTTGTAGCCGAGATGACAGAATCCGCACTGGCTCATCAGGTCGTCCGGGTCGCCGCTCACGGCGTTCAGATCGCGGTGGTCGGTGCTGTGGCAGCCGTCGCAGCGCACCGGTGATGGCAGGAGCGAGTCGCTGCTCCGCCTGCTGTTCTTCGCGGCGTCGTGACAAGTCGTGCAGCTCATGCCGAGCTCGCCCGCGTGCTTCTTGTGGTTGAACCGGATGGTCAATTTTTGCGCAGGGAAAATTACCGGGCTCGGTCCTCCATCGTCCCTGGTCGCGCCCGGCGGCCGGTCCTTGAGCGGCACCTCGGCGTCGCCAGGCAGGGGCGCCAGGCCATGCACGTGCTCGGCCTGGAGCTGGTCGGGCTTCGGCGCCGCCGACTTCGCCTTGACGGGTGCTGGCGTTGGCTTGGCTTGCGCCCAGCCAGCGGCCAGCGCGCACACGCACAGCGCCACCAGTACGAGCCAGGACACGCGCTGCGCGGTCGTGGGAGGCTGAGGTCGCGGCTTGGCAGTCATCGCAGCAGGCTGAAGTCCAAGGTTGCTACCACGCGGTAACGTTGACCGACGAGGCGATTGGTGAAGTGCTCCCACTCGAGTCCGACGCGCGCGTCGTCGACCAGTCGGTGCCCGAGTCCCAGCACGTAGCCGAAGCTGGTGGCGTCGCGCTGCGGGCGCAAGGCATCGCTCCAGTCGTACAGGCTGAGGTTGAGCATCGCGTCGTAGCGCTGGTTGTCGAAGGCTTGGCGTGTGGTGACGTCGCCTCCGTAGCGGTGCCCTCGCTCACCGGTCTCGAGCATGCTGCGCAGGTTCACCGAGCCCGCTGGCCAGCGGTAAGTGCCGGAGACGTCACCGAAGCGATCGACCAGCGTCTTGATGCTCTCACGATCGGGATCGAGGCTGGACGTCTGGTACGCCCCATAGGTCACGGGGTCGCCGTCGGTCTCGTACAGACGCGCGCCACCCGAGAGCGCCACGTCGAAGCGGGGGCCCAGCTCGAGCTCGCCGCGCCCGGTGAGGGTGGTCTGGCCGTTGTGACTGAACCAGTTCCAGATCGAGTCTCCATCGAAGGTGGGGAGGTAGTAGTCGTAGTCGGCGCCGAGGGTCAGCTGCTGGGTGACGTATGCGTCGACGCCGCCGCCGTACTCGCTGAACACCTGGTTGTAGAGGTCGTAGACCGCCTCACCCTGCAGGCTCCCGAGCTCCGCCGGATTCACCCGCAAGGCGTAGCCGACGCGTTCGCTCGAGACGCGATCCCCCTTGACCACATGAAATCCACCGCTGCCATCGGCGAAGGGGGTGAGGAGCACTTCGTCCCGGTTGATGACCTTGCGGTAGCTGAGGCGACCGTGCATCCAGTGCACGCCCTCGCTCTCGATGGCGACGCCGTAGGCGGGAGCGGGCTTCGTCTCCTCGAGGAAACTGGGCCAGTCGGTGAGTTCGAGGTTCGTACGCGCGCCGCGGTACACGCCCTGGCTCTCGAAGCGGCTGCTGCCGAGCAGCGGGAGGCCGCCGCGCTGTTCGAAGCCTCCGTAGACGTCGACGTGGAAGTAGACCGGGGTCGTGAGGCGGACCGAGCCGCCATCGAAGGACCACCAGCCGAGCGCGTCCGTGACGTACTGCCGTCCCAGCTTGAAGCCGAGCAGGCCGCCTGCGTAGTTGCGACCTTCGACGTAGGCGTACATCAGGTCGATCGGGGCTTGTTCTAGACCGGGTACGTAGCGATCGCCGCGACGCGGATCCCGTTCGGGAGACTCCTGGCCGAAGTCGGCGTCCAGGCGCATCAGGGCGCGGGCGAAGAGCTGCGGCTCACCGGGCGCGTAATCACCCTGGAGGTTGTACAAGGACAGCCCCAGGGTCTGGGTGTAGCGCCGCCGCCGCACCGTCGGATCGCCATACGGCGACTGCAGGGTGTAGAACTGCGCGTCGACGCGGGCGGTGACTTCGGTCTCCACTGCCTGTGCCGTCGTCGACCAGCACAACGCGCCAGTCCATGCAGCGCAGCACGCTCCCACACTCAGCACTCGCCAATGAAGGCTGAACCCTTGTGAAGCGCCCACCTAGCTGGAGAATCCCGGAAAGGTACGCGCGTTGTCAATGTCGGCTGCGCTGGGTGTCGGCTGCGCTGTGTGTCGGCTGCGCTGGGTGTCGGCGTGCCCGGCGGCGCGCCGCGGTCAAGTCCACCAGCGCCTGAGCGCGTAGCCTTCGGGCTCGACGTTGGTGGCTGTCTCTCCGAGCGCCTCGAAGAGCTCCTCGAGCTCCTCCCGGCGCTCTCGAGGCACTCCCTCGAGGTCGTCGAGGGTGAGGGTGTCGAGGCTCAAGCGATAGTCGGGGCGCGAAGGCGGGATCAGGTAGCCGCCCGCCTTGAGCTCTGGGTGACGCTGCATCCACTCGAGGAACAGGCTGATCGGCGGCGCCTCGTTCTGAGCCATCTCCGGGTGTGCGAAGCCCTCGTCGACCAGCGACGCGAGTTGTTTCGCGTCGATGTCCTGGAATCGCATCAGTCCCCCAGAGTAATCTCCCCGCGGAACACCGAGGATGGCCAGGCGCCGGGCTTCGTCCTGGTTGGCGCCCTTTCCCATGCCCATCAACGCGAGCTGGATGGCCTCTTGTTGCTTGGGGGTGAGGTCTGCCTGGCTCTCCACGAGCGCCTGCGCTGCCGCGCGACGGAACTCCTCGTGGGGGTGCTTCTCGAACCAGTTCTGGAGCGCGGGCGCCACCTTGTGACCGAGCCGGGCGGCGGCGTGCTCCAGGGCCAAGGCGGCACGCCGCGTCAGCGTCGTGCGCTCCGCGGTGCCTCGCTTGGCGTCGTCCCAGGGCTCCTCCTTGGCGTGTTCTCGGATGCGTGCCAGCACGCGCTCGTCCGCGCTCGGCGCTTCGCTCTTCTCGATTGCTTCCCGGAGGATACCCTGAAGCACCGGGTCGTCGTCCAGGGAGCCCTGGTCCAGCTCGAGCAAGTGCTCGAACGCCATATCGGTGGGGGCATTGCCGAGCGCCATGACGGCGTGACGTCTGACCTGGCGTGAAGGATCCTTCAGCAGCTCCACCGCGTGCTCCGTGGTGGTGTCCGGGTCGAGCAGGCTGAGCAACTCGATGGCCGCTGCGCGCACCGCCGGCGTCGCCGCCTCGATCGCCTTGCTCAGACTCTCTGGGTCTGCGTGGGTCTTGCTGAGCGGCTTGCCTTCGATGTCGGCGACCTCGCCTTCGTGCATCGCGCGGTGCATCTCGGCGGGGTCGATGCCCGCGAGACGTTTCAGCAAGTTCTGGTGCAGCGGCTGCTCCTGGAGGGGCCTCAGACCCAGCCCCCGTCGTTCCGCAAGGAACTGATCGCGGGTCAAGTCGGGATTCGCACCGAGGGCCTTGATGTAGTCCATCACCGAGATGAATGGCAACGCGATCACCTCGACGCCCAGCACCTCGGCGGCTGGCATCCAGGTCGGCGCGTCCAGCCCCGTTCCCTCACCGACCGGTAACACGCAAGCCACTTCCTCTGTGAAAGCCACGAAGGCAACCAGGCCCTGGCCGCCGTGTCGCTCGGCGAGGCGCAGTGCCGTGGCGATGTCCTGGCTCAGGTCCTCGGCCGCGTCGGGAGTGAGAAAGCACCGCAGCCCGTCCGCCGTGAGCTCGAAGAACGCGGGGGCTTCTAGCTCGGGCAAGGCGCCGAGCAAGTCACCCACCGTGTCGAAAGCCCCGGAACTTTCCCCGCGGATCAACGGGGTCTCCTCAGGCCAGTCCTGGTAGCGGTTCGGGTCCAGGGACTCGGCGAGCCAGGCGGCTCGAGCGCTTGCGGGTAGCTCCAGGCCACCCACGACCACGAGGGGGATCATGGGTGCAGGGGAGCAGAGCGCGCTCCCGGCGACAAGCCCAATGGGGCGGCGCCCGGTTTGGTCTCCAAATAGCCGCGAGGCAGGGCTCTAGCCCTGCCTCGCCCGCACGTGTCCGGTCGTTCGCCCCTGGCTACGGGAAGATCTCGCGCTCCTCGTACACCTTCTGTAGCCGCTGCAAGGCCACGCCGTAGCAGGCCAAGCGCATCCCGCAGTCGTGCACGCGTTCGAACTCCTCCACTCGGCGGTAAGCGTCGCGCATCGCACCCTCGAGGCGCGTGTCGACCTCCTCGAGCGTCCACTGCTCGCTGCGCCGGTTCTGCACCCACTCGTAGTAGCTGACGGTGACGCCGCCCGCGTTGGCCAACACGTCCGGGAGCACGTCGATGCCGCGCTCGCGCAGCACCTTCTCACCAGCGACCGAGCAGGGACCGTTGGCGCCCTCGGCCACCAGTCGCACGCCGTTCAGTGCGTTCGCTTCGGCGACGTCCACCTGGTTCTCCAGTGCGGCGGGCACGAAAATATCCGCTTGGATATTGAAGAACTCCTCGCGGCTGACCGCATGACCGTTGGGGTAGCCGGCGATCGAGCCGTTCGCCGCCACGTACTCCTGTAGTCGGTAAACGTTGAAGCCCTCGGGGTTGTACAGGTAGCCCGTGTGATCGCCCACACCCACCGTGGAGACGCCCATGTGACTGAGCAACACCGCGGTATGGGATCCCACGTTGCCGAAGCCCTGAACGATCAGCTTCTTGCCGTGCAGGTCGAAGCGATTGCGATCCGCCCAGAAGCGGATGCAGTGAACCACGCCTTGGCCCGTCGCCTTCACGCGACCGTGTGTACCGCCGCTGGTCACTGGCTTGCCGGTGACGACGCCCATCACCGCTTGCTTGCTCACCATGCCGACCGTGTTCATGTACGTGTCCATGGCCCAGGCCATGGTCTGGCCGCTGGTCCCCATGTCCGGTGCCGGAATGTCGTAGTCTGGGCCGATGTTGCCGCCTAGGGAGTGGAAGAAGCGGCGTGTGATGCGCTGCAGTTCCGCGCGGCTCACCTGATACGGGTTGAACTTGATGCCGCCCTTCGCGCCGCCGAGGGGGAGGTCCATCAGCGCGCATTTCCACGTCATCATCGCGCCAAGCGCCTTGAAGTCATCCAGCGATGCGCCCTCGTGGTAGCGCATCCCGCCCTTGTACGGGCCGAGGATGTTCGAGTGCTGGATGCGGTAGCCCTTGAAGAGGCGGTACTCCCCGTTGTCCATTTGCACGGGGAAATTGACGATGATCTCGTTCTTCGGCTGCCTCAGTATCGTGCGGATATAATCCGGCATCTCGATCAGCTTGGCCGCTTCGTCCAGGTAACCCTGGATCACGCGGAAAAACTGGTGCTTTTCGCTCGGGGGAGCGCTGGGACGGCGAGAGGGGCGCTTGGTGGAAGACGTTTCCGAGGAAGTCGGGGCTTCCGTCACGGCACTTTGAGTCATGTTGGGATTTCTCCTGAGCGCATTGCGGTGTGTTGCTTCGGCGCCAAGGTTGGGCGTGCGTTTGGTGACCAGTCATCCCGGTGAGGGAGTGAATGTATCCGCAATGTTTCGCGCGGCGAATAGCGCGCATAAGCAGACTTTTCGATGAGTTTCCTTCGCTGTGAAGTCGATTTTTAGGCAACGCGTCGCGTTACCTGGAGTTGCGTAGTCGAGCTGTTCAACTTCGCGCCTGCTTTTCCGCGTCACACGCGATCCGCGTTGTTTCTTGCGCACTTCATCTCGCGTTCGCGCGATCGCTGACTGCGCGCTGCGGCATGCAAGGTAGTGCTGCTTCCGTGCGCTCACCGCTTGGTTCGAGGTGTCGAAGCGGCACCGCGCGCCGAGCGCCCGAGCGAGCCGAGTGAAGAACGAACGGACGGTCGAGTCGGCTTCAGGACGGAAACGGTTGGGCCCAGAGCAGGTACAGGTACATCAAGGGGCTGACGACGAGCACCGCGTCGAGGCGATCCAAGATGCCGCCATGACCTGGGACCACCCAACCGCTGTCCTTGATGCCGGTGGATCGCTTCAGCAGAGACTCCACCAGGTCACCCATCTGCCCCAGTGCGCCAGCGACCAGCGCGACGATGGCGATTTGCCAGGTGGGAAGTTCCGGGACCAGCAACAGCTGGAACACGACGCCCCCGATCACCGAACCACACAGCGAACCCACGAAGCCTTCGCGAGTCTTCTTTGGGCTGACGGCTGGGTAGAGCTTGGTCTTGCCGAGGAAGCGTCCAGCGAAGTAGCCGCCCGTGTCCCCGAGCCAGGCGATGGCGAGGATGATCACCACGATGCCGGGCCCACCGTGAGCGTGATAGTCGCGCTGGATCAGGGCGATGGTGGTGAGCAGACCCCCGACGTAGAGCGGGCCACCCATGCCGGCCATGATGCGCAGGCCCGCGCTGGGGATCTCGCCCAGGCGCCACAGCGGGACCAACGCCCCCTGGAGTACGATCACGAACACCAGCGTGACCAGCACTCGCGCGTCGCTCCCCCAGAAGTAGAGGGTGACGCTCACGCTCGCGGTTGCCAGGATGCCGATTGCCTGAGCGACCTTGTCGCCCGGATGGGTCATGCCGAAGAGCTCTTGGCCACCGATGGCGCAGGCGAGGCCGACCACGCAGTACCAGACCCAGGTGGGCGCGACGAACATCGCTGCGAGCAACAATGGGACCACCACGACCGAGGTCAGGATGCGGACCAAGAGGTTCTTGTTGGCTGCGCTATCGCCCACGCTGACTCCTGAGTTCTTTTTCTTCTCTGCGCCTTCACGGGCGCCCGGGGTCTCTGGTTCGCGTCCTGGGGGCTGGGCACGCTGCTCGCGCGGCTTGGCGCGTCGCGAGGCTGGCCCGAGGCGGGGGGTTGGTCTTTCGTGCCTCCGAAGGGACGTGGCGGGCTAGCCGGGACCGGTCACAGCCGTCCAACCGCGGGGCGTACCAGCGCCCGGCAGTGTGTACAAGCTTCACGGACTTGCCCGGGCGCCTGCGGATGGGTAGACCCCGGCGGTGGTTTCTTCGCCCGCGGTCCCGATTTCCAGCGCCAAGGCGCGCCCGACAGGTCCGGCGTCGAAGCTCAAGCGCTGGGCGATTTCCCGCGGACCCATCGCGGGGCTGATCGCCCTGGTCGCGATCGTGAACCACGCGCGCGGCTCCGGCCCGCCACCGCGCACCTTGCCAGGGGTCGCCGAGATGCTGGGCGAGCGTGCTGGAGCCGTGGTCGAGCCGAGCGACATCCACTGGGAGCCTAGCCGCGGCATGCTGGGAGATCTGGTGTTCGGTCGGCCGGTGCTGTTTCTCGGGGCGAAACAGGCGGGGGCGCCCCACGACGTCTATCGCGCCTTCGTGCGGGTGACCCGGGAGGGCCAGCCCATCGGCGTGACCCGCATGCGGAACATCACCGATACCGAGGTGGGTGATGACGTCGGACTCGAGCTTCAGGGTAACCGCGCTGTCTTTGCGACCGTGGCCTTCGGCCAGATCCAGGGCGTCTCGGTGCTCGATACGTCGGGTATCCGTGCGGAAGACAAGCCTGGGAAGCGGTTCGACCGCTTCTTGCTCGGGCTGACCTCCTTTCAGGACACCGGGAGCCTTGCCGGAATCGGACGCGCGGACATCCTGTTCGAGATCCCTGCGCAACGAGCCAGGCTCAGCATGGACGCTTCCCTGCTCTCGATCGATCTGGGGGTTGGGGGGAGGAACCTCACCTACGACCTCGACAAGCACGAGCTGATCGGCGCCGAAGGGGGACAAGCGTACGCTGCGAAGGCCGTCACCCAGCGCCACTTCGAGAAGCCGTTCATCCTGTGGGCGGTGGACACGGTGCGTGCGGAGGTGGGCCCGGGCCCAATCGCTTGGCTCGAAGATCAGGTGTTCGGCGCCAAGGACACCTTCAAGCGCACGACGTACAACCTGTTCGACAAGAACGGCGGACAGTCGGAGCTCAAGGCGGAGGCTCAGAGCGAGGACGAGCAACCCGTCGCCACCATGCTCGACGACTCGAAGCTGGAGGGCGAGAAGAGCAGCTGGCCTCCACCCAGCGTGCCCTCGCTCTGGAAGGAGACCAAGCCAGGAGAAGGCGAGTGGGTGCCAGTCGAGCTGCCCTGGTTGGCCAAGTCGCCTGGCGCGAAGAGCGCGTCGGGAGAACAACCTCCGGCGTACTTCTACAAGACCTTCATCCGTCCGGATCCAAAGCGTCCTTACGCCGAGCTGCAACTGATCGCGATGGACATGCGGCGCCTGGAGATCGGCATGGAAGCCGGCTTCGAGGACCCGAAACCGCTCACGGGTCCCCCCGGATCAGGGCGCCTGCCCCGTGAGCCCGAGGTGCTGAAACGCGTGGTCGGCACGTTCAATGGCGCGTTCAAGACGACCCACGGCAAGTACGGGATGATGGTGCGCAAGCGAGTGCTCCTCCCCCCCATCCCTGGAGGCGCGACGGTCGTCGTCACCGATGATCACCGCGTGGGCCTGGGCAGCTGGCCCCAGACGACAGATATCCCTGCGGATTTGGAGAGCTTTCGGCAGAACCTGGACCCGTTGGTCGAGGATGGGGTGGCGAACCCCACCGGGCGCTACATCTGGGGCTGGCAGTTGGCGGGCACCAGCGTGATGACCGAGCGCACCGCCCTCTGCGTGACACCGTCAGGGCACCTCTACTACGGCTGGAGCAACGAGATCGACGGACCGACACTCGGCAAGGCCTTGCGCCAGGCCGGCTGTGGCTACGGCATTCACCTCGACATGAACCCTGGGCATTGCGGGTTCGTCTTCACCGATATCGTCGACCTGAAGAAGAAGGAGTTCCAGCTCTCCAAGGCGCACCCCGAGATGGGCATTGCACCTGACAAGTTCGTGCGCTGGTCTGCCAAGGACTTCTTCTACGTGATGCTGCGGGACCCTACGCCAAACGACCCCTCCCAGGTGCGCTGGCAAGTGGCCCCCGGGACTCAACCGATGCCCGCGTGGTGGCCTGGAATTTTCCAGGGGGAAATGTCGCTCGGGTCACTCGCCGTCGAGCTGTTCAGCTTCGAGCCAGGCCGTGTCGCGTGGAGGCTCACGGCGGGATCGAACGAGTACGCCTCCCCCGGCGCTGGCCCGAAGCTCCTCGAGCTGACCGGAGACGACAAGCACCGAGTGGTTGCGTCGGTCAGCCTCGGCAACACGACGAGCGCCACTGCGCTCGGCCTGGCCTTCGACAGCAAGCCGGCAGTGCCCTCGAAGTCGGGCTTCGCCACCCTGGTGGTGGAGGACGGCGCGATCCAGCTGCTGGGCGACGCTCAGGACATCGAGAGCGGTTCGGGGCGCCACCTGGCGCAGCTCCCGTTGCTCGCCGAGGCTGGTGAGCTGCTGCCCGTCGCACGTGAGCGCGGCGCCATGCGTAAGCGCGGCGCGCTCTGCGTCACGGAGCGGGGTCGGGTGGTCGTCGCGATGGCGCGTCACGACAGCAGCGACCCGCTCGCCAGCGTCCTGCTCAGGGTGGGCTGTCGGCGGGTGGCAGAGCTCGACCGCGGCACGCAGCACCCGGCGTTCGTGCATCGCGCTGGAACGGCGACGCCGCCGCTAGGAGGTTACGAAGCGACGGCGCTCTACGCGCTCGGCATGCCGATGCGGCCCTATGCGTTCCGCTGGAAGGCGGAGGGCGCGACGCCCTCGACCAAGCCCTCCAGCTACGACTACCCGCCGCCCAAGGGCAAGTAGCGCGCGGCGCGCTCAGGCGGCCTCGGCGAGCAGCTCTCGCAGGCGGGCCACGGCTCGCGCGTGTAGCTGGCTGATGCGAGGCTCGCTGACCCCGAGCTGGGTGCCCAGGTCCTTGAATTTTACCCCGCGGAAATAATGCTGGGTCATGATTTGCTGTTCGCGTTCAGGTAGCTGCGCGATCGCGCGCCGCAGGGTCTTGCTCTCGTCTGCCTTGAGCAGGGCTAGCTCGGCGCTGAAGCGCTCGGGCGTCGCCAGGCAGCGGTTCTGTTCCGAGTCGCTCACCTCGTCGAAGCGGATCACGTTCGGTGCGCCGCGTCCTGTCGGGTGGCGCTCCGCGGCGGCTCGCGCGCGGCGCGGGAGCCAGTCCTGAGCGCGTAGCTCGTCGAGTATTGCCCCGCGGATCCGGACTCGCACGTACCACTCGAAGTTGCCTTCGGTCTGGTCGCCGTGCTTGCGGATGGCGTCCCAGAGACCCGCCATGGCGGCGCCGAGCAGATCGTCTCGCAGCACGTTGCGAGGCAACCGCCGCTGGAAGCCACCGACGATCTGACGCGCCAAGGGCAGCAGTTGATCGAACAGCGCCTGTTGCGAGGCGGTGGGCCGCGTCGCCACGACGCTGGAATGACGGCTGGGTGTCAGCGCGCTCGCGTTGCGCAGACTGGGCTGGGCCTCTCGCACCGAGCTGGAAGGGCTGTTGCCGCGCGGTTTGCGATGGCTGCGTACGGGCGCCGTGCGCGCCTTGCGGCTGCTTTCCCGCGGCTCCGCGCTCTGGGCCTTGGCTTTGGTCTTGGTGGCGGTTCGACTCGGTCGAGTCGTCTCGTTCGGCTGCATGTTGATACCTCCCGAGGGAGCCTTGAGCACGCCGCGTGCCAGCTCGGGAGCTGCCGCTGTTCGACAGCCAAAGCGCGAACCAAGGCTTAATCCCGCTGGGGCTTCGCCGTTACGTCAGGTATCGAGCAGGCGAGGAGTCAACGCCTTGACGCTGGCGCCAGCGCACCGGCGCCACGTCCATCCGCGGGGATCGGATCCTGGGGCGAGGGAGCTCCCTCAGCGTGCCGAGCCTGCACAGGGGGGCTAACCGTCGCTGCGCGCGACCTTCGCCTCGCCGGACTTCTGGGCTTCGGGCTTCTCGGGGTCCGACTTCTGGGTGTCTGCTTTTGAGGCCTCGGGCTCTGACGGCGGAGTCGGCTCCTGCTTCTCCGGCTGCTCGTCGGCCTTCCCTTTGCGACCCGTGTAGCCCTGGTGCGCATAGCGCGGACGCTCACCGGGGCCCGAGTAGTCGATCCAGTAGGTTCGGTACTCCCGCGCATCGAGGTGAATGAAGCTCGAGTTGGGGTAGTAGCCGACGCCCGCCTTGGAGAACTTGCGGGCGTAGTCTCGCAGCTCCTCGTTGGACACGCCCTGGATGTGGAAGTCCATCGCCTGGCCGAAGTTGTGGCGCGAGTGAGGGGTGAACTGGGTCTTGCGCACCGGACGGTAGCCGCTCACCACCAAGATCTGCTTGCCGCCGAAGTGATCGCTGACGTCGGCTACCATGTGGATCAGCCTCGGTTCGATGTCAGACGCTGCTCCGGTGCGCCAGGAGCGGAGCACTTTCCGGAACCCACGCTTCGCCGCGCTGGTGACATTGCCCTTGCGATCGATGGCGTAGCCCTCCCAGGAGCCCATCAGGCCCTTGATTCGCACGTACCCGCTTCGCTTGCCGTGGTGGCGCGTCGACTTGCCACGAGTTGCCTTGGCTCGGGAGGAGCTGCTTGCCCGGGAGCGCTGCGTCTTTCCGCTTCGCCGATCCTTGCGGGCCAGCTTGCTGCGGCGTTGCTTGGCCCGCTCTGCCTTCTCGGCTCGCTGTGCCTTTGCGCGCTCCGCCTTCTTGGCTCGCTGTGCCTTTGCGCGCTCTGCCTTCTTGGCTCGCTGTGCCTTTGCGCGCTCCGCCTTCTCCGCCTGCTCGAGCTCATCGAGCAGCTTCGGCCGCGTTTCATCATCGAGGAAACCTCGCCGGCGAAGCTTCGCTGCCTGCTTTCCGTCCTGATCGTCCCGAGCGGGCACGATGAGTTCCTGCCCTGGGTGGATGGGGCGCTTGCGACTGATGCCGTTCGCCGTGCACAGGCCGGAGACCGGGATGTGCCAGCGGTGGCTGATCATGCCCAGCGTCTGCCCAGCCTGAACGCGGTGGACGATGGGATGCTTCGAGTTGCTCTCGGCGTGCGCCGTGCCTGTCGCGAGACAGAGCAGACAGACGCTGAGAAACCAGGCGAAAACAGCTGCGAACAGGGAACGGCTCGAGACGCGCATGCGACCTCTTGGGCCTTAGCGTCCATCGTCATCGTTGGACCAATTTTGGTGAGGACGCGAACATCGCGTCGGCGTCGGTGATGACTCGAAGCAAGGCACCTCACCCCCCAGGCCCCTGGCTCGAGCGGGCACGGAACTTAGTGAAGCGGGTCATCCGCCGTTGCTTAGCGAAGTCGCGAGCAACTGCGCGCTGGCAAACGGCGCTTTCTTGGCGGTCGATCCACGGCGATGCCACACTTTCACTGCAGCTTCCCGCGGTGTGTTGCGAGTGAGGAAAGATGGCTGAAGGAAAGAACCTGGTCGGGGTCGATATCGGAACGAGTTCGATCAAGGTCTGCCAGATCAAGGAGAGCCGAAGAGGCTACGGGCTGGTGCGCCTTGGGTACACCCCGCTGCCTCCCCAGACCATCGTCGATGGTCAGGTGATGGATGCGGGCAACGTGATCGAAGCTCTCCAACGCATCTTCACGGACAACAAGATCCGCCAGAAAGAGTGCGCGCTCAGCGTCTCGGGGCAGAACGTGATCATCCGCAAGATCACCGTGCCGATGATGACCGCTGCAGAGCTAGAGGAGCAAATCCACTGGGAGGCGGAGCAGCACATCCCCTTCGATATCAAGGACGTCCAGGTCGACTATCAGGTCTTGCGACGGCGTCCGGAGGCAAGCCAGATGGACTTGCTCCTCGTGGCCGCGAAGCGCGAGCAGATCCTGGACTATGCCCAGCTCGCCCGCGACGCGAAGCTGAAGCCCGTCGTGTGCGATATCGACGCGTTCAGCGTTCAGAACCTGTTCGAGGTGTCGCGCGGCTTGCCAGGTGATCAGACCATCGCCTTGATCAACGTCGGGGCGAGCCTGTCGTCCTTGAACATCATCGCGGGAGGTGTCTCGGCGTTCACCCGTGAGATCGCCAACGGCGGTAACGTGATCACCGAAGAGATCCAGAAGCAGATGGGCGTGCCCTTCGATCAGGCAGAAGCCTACAAGTGCGGTGGCGTCGACGGGACCGCGACACCGGACGGCGGAATCCTGCCGCAGCAAGTGGTGGGGGTGATCGAAGCCGTCAGCGACACCATCGCGGCGGAGATCCAGCGCTCGCTGGACTTCTTCATGGCGACGAGCGGTGAAGGGGAGATCAGCCGCATCTTCGTCACCGGCGGCACGGCCAACCTGGCGGCGCTGGGGCAAGCCATCGAGAACCGGTCGCGGGTGCCGGTCGAGGTCTGGTCGCCCCTCGAGCGAGTGTCGATCGAAGATCGGACCATCAACGGGAACATGCTGCAGGCGCGCGCCGCGCAACTTGCAGTGGCCCTCGGCCTGACCCTTCGCAAGGAGAAGGAGAGCCGTCCGTCATGATTCGCATCAACCTGTTACCCCAGAAGCGCCGCGCGGAGCAGCGCGAGGGGAGCCAGCTGTGGTTGGTTGCTGGTCTGCTCTTGGTGGTGATCGAAGCCGTGAGCTTGTTCGTGTTCCACAGCTTCAAGAACCAGGAGCTGGAGGCCAAGGAGCGCCAGAACCGAGAGCTTCAGACACAGATCGACGCGTCGGTCGCAAAGGTCGCGAACCACAACAACGTCAAGACCCAGCTCGCTACGCTGCGTGCGCGCGAGGACGCCATCTCGAAGCTCCAGAGCGCCCGCTCGGGCCCGACAGCGATGCTGCTGGAGCTGGCGCGCATCCTGACTCCCGGGCGCGGTCCCAGCGTCGATCCTGACAAGCTGAACCAGCTGCGACGCACGAATCCCCTCGCGGTCTACAACCCGGGCTGGGACGCGCGGCGCCTGTGGTTGACCAAGTTCGTCGAGGAGCAACGCAACGTGCGCCTCGAGGGCTACGCCCGTGACGGCGAAGACGTCTCCGAGCTGGCGAAGCGCATGAACCTGTCGAGCTACTTCTACGACGTGAAGCTGTTGCCCGCGAAGAAGCAGATCGACTCCACGACCAAGCTAGAGCTGGTGCAGTTCCAGCTCGAAGCCAAGGTGAGGTACTGACATGGCTCGCGGTGAATCGGCACTGTCCCGCCTCTCGATGGCCGCCAAGGTCATCATCGTCACCGTGGTCATGCTCGCGGTGGCCGCGGTCTACTTCGCCCTGTTCCACACCGAGGTGAACAGCCGCATCCAGGCCGCCGGAAACCGGGAGCAGAAGCTGCTCGATGAGCTAAAAACTGCACGGAAAAACGAGTTCGCCTACCAGAAGGATCTCCAGGAACTCACGGAACGTCAGCAGCGTCAGCGTGAGCTGAACAAGGTGTTGCCCCAGACGACGGAGTATCCCTCCTTCCTGAGCGCGCTGCAGAGCGTCGCCAATGTCTCTGGTGTCTCGCTGACCGCCTGGAGCCCGGAACCCGAGGTGCCTGAGCAGTTCTATGCTCGGGTGCCGATGAAGATCGAAATCAGCGGTCGCTACCACCAGCTGGCGAAGTTCTTCTACCAAGTTGGCCAGCTCGACCGGATCATCAATATTGAGAACATCTCGGTGACGGACCCCAAGAAGGATGGCGACGAGTTCCAGATCAAGGTCGTCGCCCTCGCGACCGCCTTCAAGGCTGCGGAGAATCCCACCGCCGCCGCAGCGGGCACGCCAGGTGGTCGTCCCAAGAAAGGCACTCCGTGATGGCTCCCAAGTCTGGTTCTGGATCGCCGAGGCGGCGCTCCGGTCGAGTGCTGCTGGCCCTGGGCCTCGTGACCAGTGGTCTGGCTGGGGTGGCCTGCGAGGAGAAGGTGGTGCAGTCGACGTACAAGCCGCCACCGCCGAGCAGCGCCGGCTCTGCAATGGCGGGTGCCGCCGAGGACGCTGGACCGCCGAAGGTGGAGTTCCAGGAGTCTGATTTCGCAGAGACCGAGCGCTCTCGAGATCCGTTCCGCTCGTTCGCGGGGATGTTCGCCGAAGAAGCCAAGACCACCGTGCGTTCTCAGCGCGAGGTGTTGCTCGATCAGTTCTCGGTCGACGAGCTGAAGCTCATCGGTCTCGTGACGCGAATCAACCCGGCCAAGGCGATGCTGGTGGATCCCACGGGGAAGGGCCATGTGGTTCAGCGCGGGCAATTCATCGGTCGCGCCGAGCGCGTCCAGGCTGGCACCTCGGGCGCCGAGTACGAGATCAACTGGCGCGTCGACCGCATCCGCGATGAGGACATCGTGCTCGTGCGCGAAGATCCAACGCACCCAGACGTGCCGAGCGCGACTCGGGTGATCCCGTTGCGTCCCGACAACATCCAGACCTCCGATTGAGCCTCGGACCACGATCTCACGACTCGCGTCCATGAGGCTCGCGAGTCGTCGACGCGTGGGCGGTGTGGAGCGGGGATGTGTAGTCGGGTGTTGGGGTCCATGCCCCCCGGGATGCGGCGATCACGGGCGTCAACCAGCGCCAGAACCACAATCTGCAGGAATGTTCCCCCGGTAATTTGTTCGGTCGAGCGTCAGCAAGTTACGGTTTCCAGCGATAACCCGGCTTCACCCTGGAGTCGGATGATTCGACCGGAGCGAATCTGATGAGGCTCAAGTCACCGAGCAACCACCACACGAAAACGCCGCAGGGCGCTTCCGCGAGGTTCATGCACCAGCTGGTGCGGGTCTCCGGCTTGTGCGCGCTTGGAGCGACCTTGCTCCTGGCAAGTCCCGACGCCTCGGCGGCCGGACTCAAGCATGCGACCAGCGTTCGCGTTACGGGCTCCAAAGCCAAGGGGGAGGCCCAGGTGGTGGTCGCCTTCGATCGCGAACCGACCTACTCGGCGAGGCTGTCTTCGGGCGGGAAGCGCCTGATAGTCGACATCCCGGGGGCTGACGTCCGCGGAGCGCCTGGGGCGCTCACCCAGCGGCATGGCGTCGTTGGCGGGGTGATGACGCAGAGCTTCGGCAAGGGCCAGGACAAGGTCGTCCGGGTGCTGGTCACGCTGCTCGAGGAGGCAAAGTACTCCGTTCGGGTCGAGGGCAAGCGCCTGGTGATGAGCTTCGCGCCGGGCAAGAGCGGTGTGCTCGAGCGTGCCCCGGCGGAGCGAGAGACGCGCAAGGCGACGCCCGAGCTGGCGCAGGTGAGAGACATCCGCTTCCGCCACG
>JAGQIY010001512.1 GCA_020430865.1 Myxococcales bacterium | reverse complement strand
TGAAGTTCTTCGTCAACGACCGCGTGCGCTTGAGGTTCTCGCCGTGGTCATCGTGCTCGCGCATCATCACGGAGACCGGTCCGCTCAACATCCCTCCGCGCTGACCGCCGAGAAGCGCTGGGAACAAGACCTGTTCCTCCTTCGCCAAGTGGCTGGTCAGGTCATCGCGGATAGCGCGCAAGTGCGCAGCCAATCCATGAGGGCAGGACGCCTTCGCGGCGTGAACCCGCTCGACCTTCTCCGCCGCGGCGACCACCGAGTTGACGTGATCGGGGAGCGGCCGATGGAAGCGCTCGAGGATGTGGTTGACGAGCTGCTCCACCGACCGCGTGCGCCAGTCGACCGACTCTGCGCCGCGCGCTGCAGCAGCCTCGAGGTCCGTAACGACCTGTTGAAGATCGAGGCCTCCAGCCTTGCAAGCCTCGGCGAGGCTCTGGCCGCCACCACAGCAGAAGTCGAGCTGATGACGAAGCAATACACCTCGCGCGTCGGGACCAGTTGCGGCGAGGTCGCCGAGTGAAGTTTCTGTGTTGATCATGGATATCCTCTCTATCTGGTGTTCGGCAGGCTCCCTGCCTGGTTCTTGAAGGTATGCGCGAGGGCGAGTGCTTGGCCGATCCAGAAGACCGAGCGCACCGTCATCGCCGCGACCGTCCGCGTCTCGAAGGTGCCGTCCAAGGCGACGTGCACGCCGAGCGCCGCGAAGACGAGCAGAGTCGTCGCCGCAAGGCCGCGAGCCAGCTGGAGCGACCAACGCTTTCCGAGCAAGGTCGCGATCCCGGTTGCCACGTACAGGAACCCCGCGCAGAAGTTGAAGATGAGAACGAAGTCCACGACGTGGCCGGCCTCGGCACGCGCTGCCGCGCCGCCGAAGAGGACGTTCCCTCCAGACACAAGGGTCATCACGCCGAAGACGATGGCGGCGAGCCCGAGCCCCCAACGAAGGCCGAGACGAGCGGGCCGTCGATCAGAGACGGCAGCTGAGGTGGTCATGCTGTCACCTCACTGCGCGCCCAATGGCGCAGCGCGAGCACACCGCTGAAGGCCACCGACGCTGTCATCGCGATTGCGCCGAGCAGCACGAACACCGGGGACAGGCCCAGGTAGACCTCACCCAGGATTCCGGCCGGCATCAGCAGGCCGGCGAGCCCAAGAGCGGCCGCCACGGTGCGCGCCCGGTCGCTGGCGGTGCCGAGCTTGGCGAGCACAAACCCAAGGGCGAGGTTGAGCAGCGCGAAGAGGTTGCCGTGAACGTGGGCCAGGCGTGCCTCGAAGTGCTTCCCGACGGAGTAGCTGGCAACCCACGCCTCCTTGTCCGGGGCGAAGTCGCGCAGGTAGATGAGCAGGAATCCGTAGAGCATGAAACCCGCCATCACGAGCAGGCCCACGCCCGCGTTGTATCGACCGGTCTTCATGGCGTTGCTCCTTCCGGATTTGGCTGGGCGTCGGCGAAGGACGTGAGCACGCGCAGATCGATACCGCGCGCCGCGGGCGCCTGCGCGTGACAGGCCTGACAGGCTGAGACCACCTCTCGACCGAGGGAACTCGCTTCGTCGCGTCGATCCGCTCGGGCCGCCTCTCCAAGCCGACTCGCGCTTCCATGCAGCTTGCGGTCGTGCTCGAGGAACGAGG